>NZ_DATNPA010000740.1:0-6367 GCF_036703385.1 Allocoleopsis sp.
TCCAGAACTTGAATCTGATCGGCACTGTAACTACTCGTCATGTAAGGGATTCTCCAATAAAAGCTTAGAGCCGTTGCAATTCTCGAAAAATGAGAAAACACACTCAAAGTGTAGCACAAAAGCCTTATAGGCGGCTACAGGTCAATTTCATGAGTCATTTGGATAGGGGATGTAGCTGTCTATATTTGCTATACTTTTCGTCCATGACGTTGACAGAACCTTTTGCATTCAGTTCCCAAAAAAGAGTGCTGTTACCCTATCTCATCAGTGGGTTAATCATGAATCGGCTGAAATTTCTGGCAACATGCAACGTGTAAACCACAATTGTTACGCAAAAATGGGTGAGAACAGACGCCAAGACTGTTTCAGGAATCAATTTACTTGATAGATCAGGATGGAGTTTTTCAATAGTCAGCAACCGGGTTTGATCACCATTTGTGGTGCGACAGCAACAGGAAAGTCGGGGTTAGCTCTAGCTTTAGCGCAGCGACTGAATTCGGTAATCCTCAGCGCTGACTCTCGCCAAGTTTATCGGGAGTTTGACATTGGTACTGCCAAGCCTTCAGTGGGTGAACGGCAGCAGGTTCCTCATTATTTAATAGATATCTGCGAACCTACAGAAACGTTGACTGTAGCAGACTACCAAAGGCAAGCCCAGGAACTGATTGCTCATTTCCATGCACAGGGTACAATTCCCTTACTAGTTGGTGGGACAGGTTTATACATCCGTTCGGTGGTACAGGGGATGAAAATTCCCCGAGTTGCACCACACAATGAATTGCGATCGCAACTTTCTTCACTCGGTCAAACTCAGCTTTACCAATTCCTCCAACAAGTTGACCCCGCGGCGGCCCAAAAGATTCACGCCAATGACGAACTGAGGACATTACGGGCACTAGAAGTATTTTATGTCACCGGATGCCCAATTTCCCAGCAACAAGGCGAGAATCCTCCCAACTATCCAATTCTTCAGATTGGCTTGGAATGTAGCGACTCCAATGTCCTCACCCGCCGTATTGAAACGCGAACCGAGCAAATGATAGCTGCGGGTTGGGAAGCAGAGGTGAAAGCCCTTTGCCAGAAATACGGTGCTGATTTACCACTACTAGATACTCTAGGTTATCGAGAAATGAAACAATATCTGGCGGGTGATATTTCTCTTAGCCAAGCGAAAGAACTAACCGTTTTGCACACTCGCCAATTTGCCAAACGACAGCGCACTTGGTTTCGGGCTTATCCGGAAATTGAATGGTTTGAGGCAGATGAGCCTGCTCTGATTGAACTCGTCTGGCAGCATATACAACCGTTCGATTCCCCTCTATCAGTATTCTCCTAAATTAACCTAATCCAAGGTAATGATTAATCCGCAAATGATACAATTCGACATTACTCATCACTTTGAATTAATCCAAAAATTGCATAAAAGCGGAAGAACAAAAGAGGCTATATCAGCAGCAGAAAACGCATCGCAACTTTTCCCCGAAGAGTACTTATTCAAGCTTCTCAAAAATCTGCTTATTCCGATTGTGTATAAGGCACCTGATGAAATATCACTGTATCGTCAACGATTTGAACAAGGGTTAAAAAAATTAATTCAGCAAATCTCTTTAAACGCTCCTGAGGAGAAAACAAAGGCTCTAGAAGGAATTACTCACGTTACAAACTTTTATTTAGCCTACCAGGCTGGCAACGACCGCGAGTTGCAACGGCAGTATGGAAATTTGGTTCATCAAATTGCTGCTGCCAATTATCCCAACTGGGTCAAACCCCGGTCAATGCCTCCCCTTGGTAAAAATCAAAAGATTCGTGTTGGTTACATTTCAGGATATCTGCATAATCATAGCGGAACATATTGGTTGCTAGGCTGGTTGCGTTACTGTGATCGAGAAAAGTTTGAAATTTACTGCTATTACATCCAAAATCAGCCAGATACAATTACGCGAAACTTCCAGGAATATAGTGATGTATTTTATCATATTTCGGGAAATATAGAAGCAGTCTGCCAGCAAATTTTGACTGATGATTTACATATTCTCGTCTTTCCAGAGCTGGGAATTGATGCACTAACCTTTTCAATCGCTGGGTTGCGGCTTGCTCCTGTGCAATGTACAGATTGGGGATACCCAGTAACATCTGGGATACCCACGCTCGATTACTATATATCCAGCAAACTAATGGAACCTGAGAATGCTCAGGAGCACTACACAGAGACACTGATTTGTCTACCAAATCTGGGTATTGCTTACCCCAAAATTGATGTTCCTCTATCAACAAAAAATCGCTCTGATTTTGGGTTGCGGGATGATGCAGTTGTTTATTTGTGTTGCCAAGCTCCTTATAAGTACTTACCTCAGCATGATTTTATTTTTGCTGAAATTGCTCAGCGTGTTCCGCAAGGTCAGTTTGTATTTGTTCGTGCAGAGCTTTTACAGCAGCGACTTCAAGAGACTTTTGCTGCTGTTGGTAAGAATAGTCGAGATTACTGTGTGTTTATCCCGTTTCTCAACCATGAAAATTATTTAAGGCTTAATTCAATCAGTGATGTTTGTTTAGATACCTTGGGTTTTACGGGAGGTAACACAACCCTTGCTGCACTTGCCTGCAATTTGCCAGTGGTTACTTGCCCTGGTAAATTTATGCGTGGGCGAATGTCCTATGGAATGCTAAAAATGTTGAGATTAAGTGAAACAATTGCTAAAAATGAAGCAGAATATATTGAAATTGCCGTGAGATTGGGGCTAGAACCTGAATGGCGGCAGCAGATTGTACAGCACATAGCAGAGTACAAAGATTGTCTCTTCGATGACAAAGTTTCTGTAGCTGCGCTTGAGGAATTTTATCAAAAAGTTGTTAGGGAACATCTGACGCAGAGCAAGGGCTATCTATGATTTGATTAAGTATCTAGCATCTTAAAGGTTGGTGAACCATGAGTTAATGTCTTGTGGAGAGCGCTATTTCTAGGTTAGTTGATTGGGGTGGGTAAGTTGCGATCGCAGACAAAGTTTCGTATATCTGCAAGTCATGAGAATGTGCGATAGCTCTGTAATACCTATTCTTCCCATAGCCAGTTAAAAAAATTCGCTCCATCCCCGTTCATCGGCGTCCAGCTGTGGTTTCAAGAAAAAAGCGATGCGCATATGCGATCGCCTCTGTGATTCTAGAAAATATATGCGGCTTTTTGTAGGGGCAGGGCAGCGTAGATATCTCGGATTCATGCTGATTATTAATGATGCTATGCCCCTATAGCTATGGATATGGCTTTTCTTACTGCCAAACAAATACCTTGGCTTCATACCCTCCAAGGTCAACCATTATTTGATTATCCCCAGCCTCCACATCATAATTAGCAGTCCACTCGTGCCAAGTGCCATTCTCAGGAAAATTGGGAATCGTATAACCCGCTAAGAAGTCATCTGAAAAATTGGCAACGACGACAACACGAGAACCTTCTTCATTCCAACGACTGTAGGCTAATACCTTAGTTTCTGGATTTTCGTGGATGAAGTCAATGTTTTCCGTGTAGAGGGCATGATTGCTTTTACGAAGATGAATTAAGCCTTTGCAAAACTCAAACAAACCGCGATTTAGGTCATGACCGAGTAACGTCCAATCGATTTTGGCTTGTTCTTGAGTTTTATACTTATACTCACCAAACTCTTCTCCCATCCAGAGAAGGGGCACTCCTACAGCTGTCATCGTGATGACAGCACCCAACCTCCTACGCTTAAATGCTTCCTCATCCAAAATGCCGCGATCGCCTAATTCTGCTAAAACATGATTGTGGTCGTGATTGGTTAGGTAATTTACAACATTGGTGGCACCCATAAAACCTTGCCGCTTGCAATCAATCACATCCTTGAGGCGTTCTATATCAAATGTGTCACCGCAGATATGTTCCAGAACGCAGTGATAGAAACTATCATGCCAGCAGCCATCCATCGGCCCATCTGCATTGGTAATGCTAGTGGTTTCAGGAATGTGTTCGGCAACGGTGTAAAAAGGCTTCATGCTAGCCGCTTGTTTGGCTTCCTGAACAATCCAATGCATGAAATCGTAGTTAGCAATTTGCCGTGCTGCGTCGAAGCGAATGCCGTCGATGTGATACTGCTCAACCCAAAAGCGTACTTGGTCGCCCATAAACCTACGCGCTGGGTAAGTTTCTAGATTTTCGTCATAGAATTCGTAATTAAACTCTGGCCCCCAGTTGTTATCAGGGTCGCGGGGAGAGTGGTGATACCAGTAATCGTGGTCAATTTGCGTCAGAGGACTTTCGGCTTCTGAGTGGTTATAAATCCCGTCCATAATCACACGAATTCCACGCGCATGGCACTCATCAATGAGGTGCTTCAGCTGCTCAGTGGTGCCATAGCTGGATTCTGTAGCGAAGAAGTACCGAGGGTTATAGCCCCAGCTATGATCGCCAGGATACTCTTTGACAGGCATCAACTCGATCGCGTTAATCCCTAAGTCGGCTAGGTAATCTAATTTTTCAACAACATGTTCATATTTGCCTCTAGCGTAAGGGTCAGCCTCACCACCGGAGAAGTCGCCAACATGCAATTCGTAGATGACTAATTCATGATCAGCCGGTAATGGCTTGTCATCGTGTTGCCAAACGTAGGTATCAACAATCTTTTGACCATCTTTAATACGGACAACACCGTTTTGCGTAGGGTCATCAATATCGGTCGCATAGGGGTCATTGACATCTACCCATTGATCCGGTTCAAAAAACCAAGATTTCGATTGGACGCGGAACTTATACTGATAAACTCCATCCTCAAGCTCAACCTGAGTCCGGAAATAACCATCTTTACCTTTCTTCATCGAAATTTCGTTCCAATTGGAAAAAGACCCGATTAAAGAAGCTCCTTTGTTATAAGGAGCGAATAATGAAAACTCAATTGAATTAGCCATTAGATTTATGAGGGAAGTTTTTAAACAAGCTCAGCTGTATTGTCAGAGTTATTTCTTGGTTACAACATCCCTCTAGAGTAAGATATTTCTTGAGTTAGAATCTAAGTTAGCAATAAATAAGATTCAAATACATCTCAGTTTTAAATATTTGAGTACTACTTTTTAACCCTAATTACAAGAATTTTATTGAAACAAAAATTTCACCTAATACATGACACATAAAAATAGCTGTAAAAGCCCCTGTAATACAAGGGCTTTTTAATTTTTTTAAAACAATATCGATTTTTAATCTTTTTTGTGGCTTTGTTTGCCACCTTCGCGACCAATCTCAGCCATGTGTTCGCGATCTTGGCTTACCGTTTCACCACCCTTGCGACCAGCTTCTCTGGCTTCCTCAGAGGTAAACTCATGGGCTGTACCCTTCTGGTGGGCAGCTTTTCCACCCTTGCTAGCAATTTCTCTTTGCTTTTCCTCATCCATAGAGGCAAATCCACGCTTGCTTGTGTCTGACATAGCAGTACTCCTGTTTTTTCAGGGTTTTGAATTTTGCATCTTCAGTCTAAAAGGATAGAACTGCTATCTCTTCTCTCTGAAGAAGGAGGAGTTATCTCTTTCTAATGACTGAGGTAACAATTAATGGAACCTGGTGTATTCCTGAATAAAACAGCACTGATGATAGCTAATATTAGCTCCTCCCAAAGAAGGGATAATAAAGTAAAACTACCCTAGCAATTCTTTTTATAAAAGAGTAAAAATTTGATTTTATTTGGTTCAAGCTAGCCCCCTACTAGTCTCTCATAGCGAAAGGCAGAAGGCTTTTATGTTTATTACTGCTACGTGGTCGTTTCATCTGATTTTGCCCGAAGCTTTCTCTTGCCAAGCTTCGATATATTTAGTTAAGAACTGGCAGATACTATGACGGTAGTGATCTAGTCTATCCATGTTAGGACTAAGCGATTCTCTTGCCAGAGGCTTACGCTAACGCAAATTCGGTTAAGGGGCGCTTACTCGGATGCTGAAAGCCCAGAACAATGTCTTCGGGGGGAACTCCAGCATCTAATAACTCATTGGCAATGCCCTGCTTTGTCCAATCTTCCTCAATCCAAATTTTGCCGTATTCGATGCGGAGGTAGACCGTCACGCCAAAATCTCGACGCTTGTTATCCCAGCCTACATGAAACCAGAAATAATGATCGCGCTCCTCATCAAAGGAAACACATTCCTTTACACCCGGTTGATTCGCACCTGCCGCCCAATCTCGATATTCGGTTAGAATTTTTTGGATGATTTGGCGATAGTGATTTAGCTTATCCATTGCACAATCTCCTGTTCATCAATATTAGACCTCTTGCATAAATCCTGGAAAGCCCCCTAAATCCCCCAATTCTGGGGGACTTTAAATTCTATTCCCCCCAAAATTGGGGGGCTAGGGGGGCGAAAATAGGCTTTT
>NZ_DATNPA010000741.1:0-18875 GCF_036703385.1 Allocoleopsis sp.
CCTTAATATAAACTGTGTGAAACAATAAAGAACAATCAAAGATTTTTACAGCTAGTAATGACAAGCCCTTTAGCAAGAATCGAATCACATCCCCAAGAAGCCAAACGACTAATCGGTATTGATTATGAGCCTTTTTTAGCAGCATTAGTAGCTTTAGCCGAACAACGTCATTTATAGAAACAGGCAGAAATTGAGAAAAAGAAAGTTCGGATTATTGCTCCTGGTGGTGGGCGTAAACCAGAAATGTCACCTAAAGAAGGAGTCTGCTTGTGTCTAGTTTACCGGCGACAAAAACCGATCTTTGAAATTTTAGGTTTGCTGTTTAATATCTCCAAAACGAAAGCCAATGATGCCTTCAATTATTGGGTAGAGATTATGAGAGATATTTGACTAGCCTCTCAGATGGAAGAAGCCTCTAAATCTAGCCAAAACTATTTCTTCCTTTAGGTAGATGCTGCCATAGCAGCTAATGTTAATTGGAAAAGATGACTTGATGACAATCGACACAACAGCCAGAGCGAGATTTTGATGTGATGTTTAGTCTTCTAGATTTTTCCCAACTAAATCACCCTGATGGTTGAAGTTATCGTGGTAACAATTCTGGCTTACTAGAAGTGAGACTTGGGGAAAGTTATCAAACAGCTTTCCGGCTCTCGTGAGGTTTTTATGAACATTAAAGTAGTTTTACTCTCCACACTGATTGGGACAATTGGCTTAACGGTTCCAGCGATGGCTCAAATCCGCAACCCTTCTCAAGACTTTTTTGATCAGGGACGGGAGCAATTGGAAAGAGAAATCCAGGTTCTTCAAGGAGAATCCTTAATCCTGGGAGATAACCATGAGAAACAACCCTCGGAACCGATACTCAACACCAGTCCTGCTCCCACTCCCTCTCCCAGCGAGACGCCAAATGAGGTGGAAACTCCGAGTCAGCAACCGAATCAGGTAGACAAGCCGGAGCAAAGGATTCAAAATTAATCAGGCTGAGTTGGCACGAACAGGGAGTTCTGTCTCACCGCAGGCAGTGTCATTCCCAGGAGATTCGTGGGCAATTTACTCCGTGAGGTTTTTTAACGCAGAGTTCGCAAAGGGTCACGCAGAGGAGCGCAGAGTTTTTACAGCCCAATCTCAGTTATAGCCAATTCCCCACGAGAACGTAAGGTGCCCAGAGTTCGGGCTTTTGCTGATAGCGGCTATCCTTTAACAGCGCTACTTGAGCGCGGCGAAGCGCTTCGGCTTTGCTAATCGATGTATCTGTTAATTCCTGATAAAATGTCGTCATCAGTTCTGCTGTGGCGGCATCATTGACAAACCACAATGTCGCTAGGGTACTGCGTGCTCCAGCTCTGACGGCTACACCCGCTAATCCTAGCGCTGCTCGCCTATCTCCGGCTGCCGTCTGACAGGCACTGAGAACTAGTAGTTCAATAGGATTTCTACCCGTTTCTTCTCTAGCTCGCAGCACGGTGTTCAACTGATTGACGTTAAGGCGGTCATCCCAAGTCAGAATAAATGTGTCTTTCTCGTTGGAGCTAAACTGACCGTGGGTAGCTAGGTGAACGACGGGGAAAGGAACTGAGTTAATTTCCTTTTGAATGGCGGTGGTGGTAAATTGATCGTCGAGTAATAGCTCACCACTTACCTTTAACTGGATTTTTTTTAATTCTTCCTCCACAAAGGGAAGGGCAGAAAACACTAAAGGTGTTGATGAACTGCTAGTAGTTATTTCGCGAGATTTAGTGATTCCAGCCTTGAGAGCGCTGAGCTGACCGCGTGCTAGAGGTTTGGAATCTAAGAGATTGAGTCCGGGGGTGTAGGCGATCGCATATTTCTCAATGAGAAACTCCTTACCGTCGTTCAAAACTGCCATTGGCAGATTTAGCATGGGGCCATCCAAGACAAAGACAAGGGTTTTGGCTTGAGAGTTGGCGATGTCTTGCTCTACAGGTCGGATTAACCACTCATAGACTTTTTGGGCGAGAGGCAAGTATGACTGTGCAGTGGGAGAAGCTTGGCATGAAGTCGGTACGGGTACTAACCCGCCGCGACATTCTTCTCTAGACACGGCACCTAATCCACCTCGATTTGGGTCAGTGTCCGTACTCTGGGTTTCTTGTCCTGAATTGGCAGCAGGTTCTGTACCCTCAACTTGTCCCCTTTGATCTGGATTAACACTAAAAGGAGCGATCGCTTGGCGTAGCTCATTAAAAGCGTCTTCCACCTGTTTTCTAGGCAGGCGAGTTGCATAATGCCGCAAAGGCGAATTGGGCAGTGATAGCACGACCTCCAACCGATCTTTTAAAACAATCGGGTAGATTACAGCTGCTTTCTGATCAATTTGGTCAATCTTAATGGGAGTACCGGTTAAACAGTCTTCTCGAAAAAAGTTCGCTAGTTCTGCCAGTTGTAGGGATTCAATCACGTCACGAGCCTGAGCCAAGTTCTCTGGATTTGCATCGGATTGCAGAAGCAACTCAACCAGTTCCCGATAGACCGGTTCAACGCTCTCCCGAAATGAGAACTGAACATCTGGGTTAATACTAACCAAGTCACCCCGGAGATCTTTGAGGGTTTTGACCGCAGAATCATAAGCGGCGATGGCTTCCTTCTGATTTCCCTGTGCTTTGAGCAGTCGTCCCAATTGCCACTGCCAGCGATAGGCAATATCTGAGGCGTTAATCGTTTGAGCGATTACCAGTGCTTCCTCGGTAAGCTCTTGTGCTTCACGTAGTTGCCCCGTCTTTTCGTATAGATTACCCAGATTACCGAGAGCGTAAGTTGTAGCTCGTTCGTCACCTAAACTTTTAGCTTGTTCAACTGCCTTTGCCAATAGCTTGGCTGCTGTATCTACTTCAGAGGTGGATAGCTTGAGCAAACTCTGAGCCAAGTTAATCCGAGCGTAAACTGCCGTTCGAGTAGGAGGCAAGTTATCGAGTTGAGACTGAATTTGACCAGAGAGCGATCGCGCTTCTGAAACTCTGTTTTGATCGATCAATAGGCTCAGCTGATTTACTTGTGCTTGTATCTTGAGCGTGGGTGAAGTCGCTTCCTCGACTACCCGTTGATACAGAGCTATCGGGTCTTCACTGCTCTGTCGCGATTGGCGATCGCTACTGGTATTCCCTTGAGCACGAGCCGTGTTGGCTAAACTGAACCGAGCTGCACTAATATTTGCAGGGGATTGTAGGCGTTGAGCTATCTCCAAACTCAGCTTCAAAACGTTCTCGGACTGCTGAACATCCCCCACAAGTTGCAGGACATCACCCAGCGTCCGCAACCCAACAGCTTTATTGAGAGAATCTGGTTGCGCTTTGAGCGTTTGCAGTTGCTCATCCGATATCTTACAGTCCTGATTCTCAAGCCCTAAAGTATTCAGTACGGTCTTACAAGCTCTGGTGTAAAATCCCATATTTTGCAACGCTTGGGCTTGGTTAATTTGGCTTTGGATTCTCCCTTGTTGATTGCCGATTTGAGCGTAGGTAGCCGCTGCCTGTTGCCAAGTCTTGGTAGCTGCTTCAGATTGTCCCAAAGACAATTGCAAGCGACCCTGAATATCCAAGGTTTGAGCGAGAATTTGCAAGCGTTCAGTTGTCTTCCCCGAAGAGCTGGTGCTGTTCGTTTCCCCAGATTGCAGCAGTTTCAAACTCTCTGTCAATGCTTGTTCTGCCTCAGACCACGAGCCAAGTTGCTGATAAGCTAAGGCAAGATTGCTCAACGTCATCGCTGCTTTGAACTGATCTCCCTGAGTCTGGAATGCTGTTGCCGCTTCCTTTAAAACAGCTGTGGCTTCAGAATATTTTCCTGCCTCATAAAGTGCTTTACCCTGCTCCACCAGTGTTTGTGGATTGGATGAATTCTGAACCACCGTCACTCTGGCAGGCGTCTGGGCGAAAACGGCTTGTGTTGCGGCTCCCGAAAACCAGGCAAACCCTTGAGCCAGGAAAAATGAACCGACAAAAAGCAGGCAAAAGAGTTGAGGCTTGGAAAAGAGTTGAAGGTTGGAAGGTTGAATGTTGAATGTTGGTAAGATTCGCTTCAACCGGCGAACCTGCAACCTGTAACCTGCCAACCGACTAACCTTCAACCTGCAACCTGCCAACCTGCCAACCTGCAACCAACCAACCTGCAACCTGCAACCCCTTAAAAGGTGAAGGGGGTAGCGACGATAGAAAAATAAAAGCCGTTTTCTTGCCATGTTCTTTTATTTGAAGAAACCGACACAAGTGGAATACCGTAATCTAGGCGAACTGTGATGCGATCGCTGATTTGCATTTGTAGGCCAAGACCTACAGATGCCAGAAGGCTAGGGTCTGGCTCATCTCTCCCCTCATTGTTCCAAGCTTTGCCTATATCAAAGAATGGAGCAAGCTGAACCAACGTGTTCCACTGCGGTATCCGGAGAACAGGTACCCGTACCTCTGCTGAAGCTAAAACTCCATTATCTGTTAAGAGAATATCCTGGCGGTAACCCCGAATACTTTGTTGACCTCCCAACCCAATCTGCTCTAAGGGCACCAATGCTCTATCCGCGAGTTGCATATCGCCCCGAATCAGGAATAAGGTGTCCGGTGCCAGAAGACGTACCCACTGAGCCTGACCCCGCCAGGAGAAAAAGCGGCTGTCCGGGGGATTTGAGCTAATCGTGGAGCCGAAGGCGTTGACTCCCACACTAAACTGAGAGCGGGCCGCAATTACTTCACGGCTGTTACGCTTCGTCCATTCCTGAAAAAAGCGTAGCGCTGAAATGCGGGTACGTCCCTCATCATCGGCTCCCAAGGAGAGGGGGAAGGGAATCTCTAAAACGGAGGTTTCACTCTCTTGGCGCGAAGCCGTCACACCAATCGCCAATTCTTCCGAGGGGGTTTGCACCAGGGGTTGGCGCAGTGAGAGTTCGTAATAACGCGAACTGGCATTAATATCGAGTCGGTCGAAGGGAGGCTCGATCACGTTGCTCGAAGTCGTGCCGTAGCTGAATCTGACGGTGCCGTTGCGGGCATTAATTGGCAGGGTATAGCTCAGATCGAGGCCATTACTGCCATCGGTATTGCTGTAGCCTAAACTCAGATTATCCCCTGCCCCCGATAAGTTGGCTTGGTTGATCTGCACTCGGCGGTTGAAGCTGCCAACACTGGGGGCTCGGTTATTATCGAGCGAGATTTGCACGTTGCCAGTTTTTGCCTCTGATACCCTCACCTCCAGCACGCTCGATCCGGGTTGCGTTCCCGCTGCGAGTTCGGCAGAGAGGTTTTTAATTAGTGGGTTGAGTTGCAAAAGTTGCAGCGCTTGCAGCAGGCGCTCCCGATTGAGTGGCTTGAATGTGGCGATCGCAATTCGCGATCGCACATAGTCGGGGTCAAGGCGTCGGGTACCCGTGACGTTGATGGATTCCAAACTTCCTTCAACGATCTGAATTGTTACTATGCCCCCTTGAAGGGTTTGCGGCGGGATCAAGGCACCTGAGGTAATGTACCCCCGGTCAAGGTACAGTTGGGTAACTTTGGAACGTGCTTGGAACAGTTCGGCAAATGAGATGTCTCGCCCGGTAAATTCCTTGGTGGCTTCTCTTAATTCGGCGTCGCTAATTGCGGTATTGCCTTCAAACTCGAAGCGTTCAACCCTTATCGTATCAGGGACTTTCCCTGGAATTGGGTCGGGCGATCGGGGGCTTGACGGTGAGGGTTCTAGTAACTGTTCTGGCGGCGGAAGTGGGGTAGGGGGGGCTTGTTGAATAGGGGATTGGGATGGAGGTTCGACTTCATTCCTGGGAACGGACGGACTATCGGGTGAAGGCAGTGGTATTGGTAGGGGTTGCGGAAAAGTGGGAACTTGCCTGCCTGGATTGGGGGTTTGAGCGATATTACCTAATTTGGAATTTAGGATTTTCGCTTGGAGATTAATGTCTAGGAGTTTGGGCGCTTGAGAAATGAAGGGATGGGGTGGATGTTCTTCTGGATTCATGCCATCCAGATTTTTAGGTTCTTCTCCACTGAGGGATTGGGGCGCTGGTGACAGATTGGTCTGATCTGCTGCCAAATCCAAAATCGAAAGCTTCAAGTCGGTTGGGTCAACTGTCTGGGCGCTCACCGCCTCAACCTTCCAACCGCAGCTCAAGACCAATAGGCTTAAGGGCAAGAGTGACGAATATTGACTTAGGCGCACTTTAATTGGCATTGCAGGAAGTGGGTGCAGGTGTCAATGAGGAGTTGTGGGATGTAATGGGAGGAGATTGGGCAGTGAGAATTACCATTCTGCCCGTAGACCCACCCTTGCGCTTCTAAAAGTGCCAGGGTTTTTGGCACCTTGCTTTCAGCGGGAATTGAGTGATTGGAATTGGCTGGAGAATTATTCCTATTGCTATTTTCTCCTGGTGTTTCAGTTGTCACCCAATTTGTTTGCATAGATTTATTGATTTTGATGCGTACTAACGTCAAGATTTAGATTGTTGATTTCCACTTCCCCTGGATGAAACAGTTGCCGTGACAGCCATCGAATGAACACAACGTTAGCCTTATCAGTGCTGGGTTTTCTTGGAATAAGTACACCCGAAGATACCACACGGTATCTTAATAAAACCTCAGCGCTTAGTTGAGATTTTTTAATGATCTTTAAAATTTACCTCTAAATGTAGATGCTAAATCTGACCTTTATTATAAATTGCTTGTACAAAGCGCTGGTGTGACCTCCTCTGCGATCACGCGATCAATCCACATTGACATCAGCTCATCTTATTGAGGATTGCAGGAAACAGCGGGTATCAACGAGGGATTGTGAGGAGTTGCTGTAGGGGCTTTGGCGGTGAGAATCACTTCACCATGAGAACCGTAGACCCACCCTTGAGCTTCTACGAGTTCTGGGGTTTTTGGCACCCTCATTGCCGAGGGAACTAAACCACCGGGATTGGTCGAAGAATTGCCCTCAGAGGGATTGGTCATCGGTGGATCAGTCGTCACCCAATTTGTTTCTACGGACTCACCCTGAAGCGTGTTGTTTGGACTGGACGGTATACCCCCGCGTCCGGTGATGGTAAATTTATTGACTTCCTCCGAGCCTTCTCCACGCACATTACATCGCTGAGCAATCAGTCTAGAGGTATCGACTGGAGCCTGTGGCAGGTTGTTCAACCCTTGATTCGGGTCAATATCCACGTCGTTGATTTCGATCAGCCCTTCTTGTCCATAGGTAGAACTCGCATTGATGTCGTTAGTATTCAGGTTTAGAGGGCGACGAGCAATGCTGTAGAGGCGACGGGCGTTGATTCGGATGCTTCCTCCATTGCCTGTAAAAGCTTGAGCTGTAATGTTGCTATCGTTAACAGGGAGACCCCAAAGACCTGTAGCTCTAGGACGGTCGATGTTAACCCTAATATTGCCTCCATTTCCACCGCCGGGTGCTTGGCCTGCGGTCGTAGAGATATTACTATTGCCGAGCAACACCAAAAAGTCTCCTACGTTTAGCTCAATATCTCCGCCCTCACCTGATAGCGTTGTGGCTGAAATTTCTGCATTCCTCAGTAACAAGATATCTTCTTGGGTGTTGATGAGAATGTCACCCGCTTCTTTGAATTCTTGATTGTTTACGCTGACTTGAGCCCCATCCCTCAAAAACAGCGACCTGGCATTGACAATAATCGCGCCAGCTGTGCCTGTACCTTGTTCTTCCACCGTGCTGAAAAATCCGCTGCGATCGCCTTTTACTGAAATATCACGGTCAGCTTCCACGTATATCAGGCCGGCATCTCCTTGTCCATTGGTTTGCGTTGTTAGTCCAGAGCGATTGTCAGCAGTACCTTCGATAGAGAGTTCTCCAGCTCCCATCAAGATAGCGCCACCATTACCTTCTGCATTCTCTCCCGCACCACTAAGAATCGCCCCCCCATTGGTTAGAGAGACTTTATCCCTGGCTTGCACAATGATTGCTCCCGCATTTCCTTTACCATCGGTACTGGTATTGATTTGAGCACCATCAGTTAAGGAAAGCGACCCTGTATCGATAAAGATCGAACCTACAATATTGTTCCCCCTGCCGCTCAAGAGGGCGTCAAATATACCACCAGCAAACTGACTACTGCCAATGCCACCTTCTGCGCCCTGGTCTATGATGCTAAAAATGCCACTTTCATTGCCGGTAGTTGGAGAAATACCTCTCAAATCGACAGAGTTAGTAGCTTCTACGTATATAAAGCCAGCATCCCCTTTTCCTCCTTCCCTAACGAGGGTTTGGAGTTGACCCCCGTTGTTTAATGAAAGGGTTCCGGTCTCGATCCGGATACCTCCTCCATCGCCTTCTCCCCCCGATTCCACCGTGCTGAAGATGCGGCTGTTGTCGAGCGAAACCAAACCACCATTCGTTTTCAAAATGACACGTCCTGCGTCCCCTACTCCACTGGTTTGAGTTTGCAGTTCGGCATTGTTGTTCATGACAATTGAGCCTGCCTCAATCTGGATACCGAGAGCCTTGCCTACACCTCCAGATTCCACCGTGCTGAAGATTGCACTGTTATCCAGAAAAACTTGGTCAGCTTGCACTAAAACAACGCCAGAATTCCCTAGTCCGAAGGTACTGGTCGTCAGTTTAGCGTCATCCGTCAAGTAAAACGACTTGGCTTTGATACCAATGCCCCCTGCATCACCTTGTGCCCCACTGACCACTTGACTGAAAACAGTAGTATTTTGACCCGTAATTAGCACCGAGTCAGTAGCATTAAAAGCAACAATTCCCGAATCACCCTGACCGTAGGTACTGGTATCTAACTGGGAACCATTAGTTAGTGAAATATTTCTGCCTAGAATTCTAATCAGGCCAGTTCCGGTTCCATTGTCTTGACCCGTCGTTGCATTAATTTTCGCAGCATTTGTAAGGAGTACATCAGCTCGTACTAAATCATCAGAAAAGCCCAATGCTTTGCCCGTACTCTCCAGATTGAGATCTACTTGTCCAGCACCTCCCACCGCTCCGATCTCAACCTGACCTCCTGTAGCCTTCAACTCTCCACCACTAAGAGTCACGTTACCGCCCAATAGTATTAAGCGCTGATTGTCATAAACTTCTAGGGTGCCTCCCAGGTTAGATATTGGGCCGGGGGTTCTTGCCGAGGTGAGAAAACCGCCGGGATCGCCCACAATAGTTAGTAAGCTACTTGGCCCTCCCGGATTCGTGGCACTAAATTGGCTGCCATTCGGCCACACGAGAGCATCAACGGTCGTCGCTACAAAGGCACCTCTGCCCGACTTGTCGCCAACATCGAGTGAGGAGTTGGGGCCAAATATAATCCCATAGGGGTTTATAAAGAAAAGATTGACATCGGGGCTTGAGGTATACATTTTTCCATCGATACGAGATAGACTACCTCCCGTTACCCGCGCCAGAATATTTTTGATGCCGACATCGCTTTTAAAATCCGCTATTTCGCCTTGATTGAGGTTAAATACCCTAAAGCTGTGGAAGAGATTGCTGCCAACAGTTTGACCGAGTCCTGGAAGAATTATGTATCTAGACCCTGTCAAGGTGACAGCAGGCCCAAGGGTTCCATCGGTAGTAATATTTTGAGCTAAAACACAACTTCTTGAGGAAGCGATCGCGCCACTTATCCCCAATGTAAACACGATGCCTAATTTCCAGCCTTGATGATGGAGTTGTCGCAACACCCTGAGTATCAACACTGCCTTAGCCTAGCTATTGCAATAGGTTTTTGTAGCACTAGGGCATAAGATAGCATAGTTGATTTTGATGAGATAGGCTCCCTTGTTAAGTTTTACCAAGGGTTGCAGCCAGAACGTGGAGAATGACTCTGTCGGCTAACCAGCACAGAAAACTGCGATCGCTTCTTGTCCTGCACTCAAATCTAGGAGCAGACAAACTAAGATATCATTTCTGAGCTGACCACATGGGTAGCTGGTTAACCGATTGCAAGGTTAAATCTACATAAGTGATATTTGGTTTAACCTGCTTTTCTCCAAAATAGCCTGTAGGGCCATCATGAGCTTGGGGACCAATCGTTTGGACTGTAAATTGGCCTTGACGAAGAGCTTGATTAAACGGAGAACCAACCGTCCAAGGCCAGCGTGAGGGGAATATAATACGGCCTATATCTTCAATCCAATCGCGATCGCCTTGGAGATGATAGACATGCTGACTTGCATTGAAGCCATCCTTCCCTGAAAAGACACCACCGACGGAGACAACCTGGATTTGAGGCTGTAGCCAACGCTCCAGATAAGGCGATGCACCTAGGGCAACTTGTGCCCCTCCACTCGTACCAATCAGAATAATTTTCAGCGGTTGACTCGAGTTTTGGGGTATGGGATGCGCTGCGTTCATGCGATCAATAATGGCACTGGCAATTCCCTGGTTATAAATTGAGCCGTAGCGCTCATCTACGGAAATTGCGAATCGCCAAAGATTACGAATTTTGATCAGGATATCTGCATCTTTGAACCAACCATCTGCCTGTTCGACAAAACGCCAAATGGGAGCGAATATTCTTCTTCCACCAAGACTTTCGTTGGCGGCTGAGTAGGGGAAAACATCCGAAACAGCCACACAATTCGGATGAAGCTGAATTAAACGGTTCAAAAAAAATTCTTCCCCAGGAGTTAACTGATTAGCCGAAAAATCTCCGACTCCCGGTAAAAAGACAATATAACAATTAATGTTTGAAGACTTCGCGGTCGAACGAATACCCCCGTCGTAAGGCAAGCTCTTAGAGCGATTCTTCTTTAAACCTAGATTCTCAGATTTATTCGCCCACCAAACTAGAGTTCCCACTGGTGAAAGGGTTCCCCAAGCAAGCAGAATTATTCCTGTTAGAATTAATAGCTTCAAGGTTCCGTCTCGAAGCCGTAAAAGTATCTGCCCAATTAACTTTAGCATTCGATCCCTGGCAAACAAAAATTGGACGGGAAAGATACCCATCCTACAAGAAATGTGCTAAGCATCAACATGCAATTTAAATGCGCGACAGCTTATAAGTTGAGCTTTTGTAGTAGCTTCTTAAATGGAACAGTATTCTATCCATGCTGTCATCTATCATGAGCTGTAGGAATTTAGGGTGAGGAGTAAAAATATCAAAGGAAATTTATGCACGGTTCTGCGGAAGGCACTGGCTTTAGATGGAGATTTCTATGAACATGCACAGAATACGTCTAAAAATCAAGGCATAGCCCGAACAATTGTGATTTTAGCAGCTGTATCCCATGCTCTCGGTAGTGCGGTAATTTTAGTGATTAATCGAGCTACACTACCGATTCTGGTCTTCTCGCTGGTGCTTGATGCACTTAGTGTGGTGGCAGGCTACTATTTTTGGACGCTCACCATCTGGAAGATCGGACAGTGGCTCAAACGGGATTCTTTAACCTATCGAGATTTGCTCATTCCCATTGGCTTTGCCTATGCTCCTCAAGTACTCAACTTTTTAACACTAATTCCTTTGTTGGGACGCCCCGTTGAGCTAGTTTTAGCAATCTGGAGTTTGCTAGCTGTGATTGTCGCCGTTCGCCAAGGTTTAGATATACAGACTCGCTGGGCTGCGCTAATTTGTTTGGTGGGCTGGCCTCTTGTTCAGGTTGCAATCGGATTTGTTCAAGTCTACAAAAGTTCATGAATTCTCCGATCGCTCTGTCCGGTGATTGCTGCCATTGCCATCTCGTTGCGATCGCATTTCGGCAAGTTTTCTGAGGGAATCTCCAATGCTACGAGGCTGAGGCACCTGTTGCTTCCCCGCAGGCCATCCTTCACGCTGACGCGCTCTATCCCCATCTGTCTCTTCGGTTTGGTCGTGGAACAGGATTTGTTGTGTCGGGAAGGGTAGGTCAATACCATGAGCTGTGAGCTTCTTCTTAATCGCAGAAAGCACCTGATCGCGTGCGTCGAGCGCATCTGCACGTCGCGGCGGTGCGATCCACCAGCGAGCACGGATGTTAACTGTACTGGGAGCCAGTTCCATGACTAGAGCCTCAGGCCGTGGCTCCTTCAATACCTTGTCCACACTAGCGATCGCTTCTAAAATCAACTCCTTGGCTCGGTCGATATCATCACCGTAACCGATGCCAACGTCATACTCTAAGCGGCGGTTTTCAAAGGCAGTGTTAACGGTGACCGAATTTGTAAACAGATCAGAATTTGGGATGACAATACGGCGACCATCATAGGTGCGGATAGTTGTGGCGCGTGTTTGGATGCTCTCAACCGTTCCTTCAAAATTTTTGAATACGATCTGGTCATTAATCTGGAACGGCTCTGTCAAGAGAATCAAGATACCCGCTAGGAAGTTTTGCAGAATATCGCGGAAGGCGAAACCAATCGCCACACCACTAATCCCTAGCAACTGAACCAAATCCCCTGCCTTAAATGAGGGTATGACAATCGATAAGGCGACAAATAGACCGACTAAAATAATAGTTCCTTGGGATAATCGTCCCAGTACTAAGCCTAGACTGCGAGCCTGTCGATGCCGTCGGGTTACTCGTTTGACCAGAGACTTAATCGCTCTGGCAGCAAAATAAAAAATGACGAAGACGATGACAGCCAACACAATATTAGGCAGCATGACGATCAATCCGTCAAGCATTCCCTGCATTTTTTCCCAGGCTGTTGATACCGCTTCTTGGGGCTTCATGACTCCTCCAGCTCTTGAAAACGCTGTTCATCGTAATCAAAAGGAGGCCGTTCAAAATCTGCCTTAGGTCAGTAGATCCTACCAGAATGCCCCATCGATGGCAAAGTAATGAAGACATCATCAAAATCTGAGGAGGGAAAGCACTACCGATGGAACTGATTAAAGTTCAACTGATGTTTGAAAATGCCCCCAGGCGATCGCATAAAGATTACTCTGCTGAATTGGAGGACTTAAATGGGAAGTTCGCAGAATTATCCCGACTTCCTTGTCAGGGAGAGTTAATCTCGTTTGGTGAGGGTCAACTACAAAGTGTGGGGCCATGCTTCACGGTCATAGAAGTCGTCCACTTCGCGTCCCCTCGCGAAAATGGTCTGGTCGGTCAACTAACACTACGTAAGTGTTTCCCAAGGTAGGTCGCATCGGTTTAGAGCTATCAATCTAGAGGAGTGAAAATATCTAGGGATAGCTCTCTCTGATAGAGCCTTTTATTTATTTGGTGATAGAGTTGCACTTGATTTCAGAACTGTTGGGGCATCACCAAGGGTTACAGCCTTTTGCCATGCGGGTAAAGAGCCTAACGAAACAGTGAGGATGAAACCAACGATTAAAACAGTATTCACAAGAAAGGCTGAGCAAAGATTGAAACTATCTTCGTTCTTCATCTTAAATTCTCCTAACTACCGCCTTTTCTCTAGAAAAACATAAACCCAGAGTAACTACTTCCCTCTACTTGCCTATTTCTGAAGTTATCTCTAAAAATTACCTCCAAGTTATCCTAGTTGAACCTAGCAGCATCGCTGGGTCAAAATTACAACTTCCCTAAGGGCAAGAGTGAGCTTCCTACAGATAGATTGTTGGTGAAGTTGTTTTCTATTCCAATATCACTCGTACTGTTCTAAATTCAGGTGAAGTTAGGTTCAAACCAAATAAAGATTAAGTAAAAATACAGTGGGAGTGGAGTCTGATACCAAATCCGCATTTTCAAGTCAGGTAGGCAGAAATAAACCAAGGTATATCAACACATGTTAAGAGACTAAAATCCTCTTCCCTTCTGCCTTCTGTCCTCGTATGAGATCCGGTCTGCCTTGCCTCAACAACACATATTAATGCCTACCTACTTACAACCCGGATTTGGTATCACAGAGGGTATGTCATGAGCGATTAGCTACTCCGTGCGAGCTGGCAAAGGTGCAGGTTGTACGGTTAAATCTAGAGCCTGTCCTCCCCGTTGAACTTTCATGGGTAACTGACCACCAACTCCGCTATTTTCCACCTGCTGCTGGACTTGTTCAGCTTTAGTCACTGGCTGATTGTTAACCGATTGGATGACATCTCCGGGTTTGAGTCCTGATCGATCAGCTGGGGAACCTTGAACAACTTGGACGATCAGAACGCCCTGATCTGCATCAACACGAATGTTAGGATTGCGACTATTACTCAAGCGTTGCTTAATTTCTGGGGTAAGGGAGACCATCTTGACTCCTAGGAAAGGATGCTCCACTCTTCCTTTGGTAATCAGTTGGTCAGCAATCCGTTTCGCGGTATCGATGGGGATGGCAAAGCCGATTCCTTGTGCTCCTTGGATAATGGCTGTGTTGACACCAATCACTTGACCGCGAGCATTGAGCAGAGGGCCGCCGGAGTTACCAGGATTAATTGCAGCATCAGTCTGAATAAAGGGAACACGCTTATCTGTAGCACCGATATCGCTACTGGAACGGTCTATAGCACTGACCACGCCGACGGTTACGGTTTCTTGCAAACCCAAGGGATTACCAATGGCGATCGCCCATTGTCCTGGCTGCACCTGAGTAGAACTTGCGAGTTCTACCGTTGGCAAGTTATTGGCTGAAACTTGAACAACAGCAATATCCGTCAAAGGGTCTTCTCCCAGCACCTTGCCATCTAAACTCCGACCATCAGAGAACGACACTGTCACGATATCCGCTTTATTGACAACGTGAGAATTGGTCAAAATCAGACCTTTGCTGTTGATGACAAAGCCAGAACCAACCCCCCGTTGAACTCGCTCTTGAGGCTGTGTGGGAATCCCGTCGCCAAAAAACCGTCGAAAGAATGGATCGTTAAATTCCTCTGGAAGCTGCCTTCTCACCGTTTGAGAGGTATTAATTCGCACTACTGCCGGTTCAACTTTCTTGACCACTTCAACAACAAAGTTACTGTCTTCCTGAGTTGGTGTTAGAGGGCGATTCGATGCCGTCCTTTGCGTGCTATCGCTGGTACCTGTTGAATCCTCAAGAGATTGAGGATTTGTCTGCTCAGAAGGAGGCCGATTGGACGACCCAGCGCAGCCACTCAATAATGCTACTCCTACACTAACCAGTGGCAACAAGACGTAAATTGCTGGTTTCTGCCAAAAAGCTTGGCCTGGGGTATTGGTGCGCATTGGTTTAACCTTGGTGTACGATTGGCTCGGCTCTTCTGTTGAGGTAGAGGGATTTGAGTCAGTTTGATTAGGGGAGTAACTATAGGGGTTTTTTTCCATAAAACTGTGTCCTCCACAGAGACAATCGGCAAGCACACTATAATCTAATCTGCATTAATTAAGACTTAGCCATTCTTACATTAATTGTCTTCTGTCTTCAGAACCCTCTGAGGAATATTTGGTAGGTCTGTGCAACAGAGACCGGGCACTGCCTTGCTTGGCCTCTTGCCCCAGATAGAAACTAGCACCTCCCGATTTGGCTAGAGGTACACTCTCGCCTGTAGGGGCTCTCTTGCCATTCGCCCGTACCCACATCTGCCACCTTCTTCAGTCAAATTGGTAGAACACAACTTAGGGGGCTTTGCGATCATTCGCCCCTACTATTTCCCCGCACAGGAAGAATTCTTACCCTCTGCACGCTTTCTTTAGGAAGATGACACAATTGATTAGACAATATTAAAGTTCAGAAAAATTTGTCGCAAGAATTAAAAAATGGAGGCAACGTTGTGAGTTTAGGGAAATTGATCGGCTTACTCGCCTTTGCAGTTTCTCTTTACATCTTGTGGGAGATCCGACAAATCCTTTTGCTGGTCTTTGCAGCAGTTGTCTTTGCAGTTGCCTTAAACCGAGTGGTGCGCTGGCTTCAGCAACGAAGATTCAAGCGAGGCCACGCCATTGGACTAACAGTTATTAGCTTACTGTTAATTTTCGTTATCCTCTTCGCCATAATTGGACCATCTTTTTCTAAGCAGTTGGAACAATTGGTCAGCCTTGTACCAACCCTATTAGAACGGCTGCGTGGTTGGTTAAACTCTCTGGAAACCTGGATTCCAGAGCAACTGTTAGATGTCCGTAACCTTGGTAATCTGATTCCAAGACTTCAACCCGTGGTAACTCAGGTATTGGGCAATGCATATACCTGGTTTTCCGATTTTCTGGCAATTCTGCTGAATCTTTTGCTGGTCATCGTTCTGACCATCATGCTATTGGCTAACCCCACACCCTATCGACGAGGCTTTATCCTGCTATTTCCTGCCTTTTATCGTCGGCGTGTTGATGAGATTCTCTCAGAGTGTGAAACAACTTTAGTGGGATGGATGACCGCCACTCTCATCGATATGGCAGCCATTGGTGTGGTGAGTTTTATTGGTCTGTTAATTTTAGGGGTGCCCCTAGCCTTAGCAAATGCTCTTTTGGCAGGGTTATTAGAGTTTATTCCGAATGTGGGTCCCGTTTTGAGTGTGATACCGCCAATGGCAGTTGCCGTACTTGATGCCCCTTGGAAAGCCATTGCCGTATTAGGGCTTTACCTTCTGATTCAGCAGTTTGAAGCTTATTTTCTCGTGCCCTTTGTAATGAAACAGCACGTATCTTTACTGCCAGCGCTTACGTTGTTATCAGTGGTGGTTTTTGGCTCATTCTTTGGATTTGCTGGTGTATTTCTTTCGGTACCACTTGTAATTGTTGTCAAAATTTGGCTGAAAGAACTTTTAATTAAAGATGTCCTCAACAATTGGCATAAAAATGAAGGAGATGAATCTCCACAAGAGCTAGTCATCACTGAGGGTGAAATAAGTGAAATCGCTGAACCAAAAAGTATAAATGATGAAGTATTGTGAATGATAAAGAAGAAAAATCTAGCCTTTGTCGATTAGATTAGATACACTCTGACCTCTCTCCAAGCCTCTCTCCTAAAAGGAGAGAGGCTTGGATTCTTTCTCCCTTATAAACGTTTTATACCCATTGGCTTTTTTTGGGAGAGCTATCAGAGAAGATGTGTCAAAGTCAAATCGAATTGGTATTACAGCTAGTGGCTTTGATTAGTTACTGCCAGCACTACCTTCACCACTGCCGCTCTCGCTAGGATTATCACTGTCGCTACGACGACCGAGGGATGAGAAATACCAAAACGAGGGCAACACCAGTACAGTGATTACCAGTATGCCTAACGCCACATAACCTGACTGCTGATTAGAGTCATCTGTGTTATTGGTATCCACAGTAATGTCTTGCAATGTAGTAACGTTAGCACCCAGTTTGATGACCAGTGACTTAATACCAGCTAGAATGCCATCCTCAAAGTCACCCTGTCGGAATTGAGGGATAATTTCTTTTTGGATGATGCCACTAACTTGCGTATTAGGTAATATGGCCTCAATGCCGTAGCCGGTGGTAATTTCCACACGGCGATCGCTTTTAGATACCAAAAGCAGCACCCCGTTTCTGCCAATATCCCAATAGTTAAATAGTTTGGTGGTAAATGCTTTAACGCTAGGGGCGGGTGTCGTTTCCGGTACGGTGACAACAGCAATTCCCTCTCCGGTTTGACTGTGCAACTCAGAGATAGTCTGGTTAAGCTTGGCTTCAGTATTCGGGCTGAGAATTTGTGCCATATCCGTAACCCAACCACCATACTCAGTTTGGGGATTGGGTACATCTTGTACTGTCAGGGCATAACTGGGCAGTGGGACAAGGATAAAACTTAAACACAGACAAACGGTCCAAAAAGCACGTTTGGCTGTAAATGTTACAGGCAACATGGTTGAAGCTGGAATTGGTGAACAATAACCGAATTTAGTATGATTGCACCTTTTCATCCGTTTGCAGCACTACAAACCGATGCTCATCCGGGGGCTATGATTTGTGAGGGCAATTTTCCTACAGTGTATACACAGTCTTTCTTGCCCCATAAATCCCCCCATTTTGGGGGATTTTAAGATTCCGGTTCCCCTAACACCGCACCCAACGGAGAATCGCTCTATCTGAAGCGCGATCGCACTTGCATTTCAAATGGCACTAAAGGGTTGCGATCATCTCCTGTATGCGTTGGTGGAGAGCTGTATTTCTATGCTCAGTGCAAAGTGTTGCTGCTTTGTGTAAATCTTCCAGCGCTCCCTGATTATCTCCCATTCGAGAACGGGCAAGACCACGTCCGTAGTAGCCATGCTCATCGTTGGGATCGATATCAGGAGCAGGCGCGATCGCTTGTGCTTGATTGTAATCCTGAAATGCTCCTGGCTCGTCTCCTAGATCGTACTTGGCGTTGCCTCGGTTATAGTAGGCAGCAACATAGTTAGGCTTGAGCTGCAATGTTTGGGTTAAATCTGCGATCGCTTCATGATAGTTGCTCAGTTGATAGTTGAGGACACCTCAGTTGTAGTACCTATCGGCGTTAGGGTCGAGACGGATAGCCTCGGTGAAATCCTCAATTGCTCCTTGATTATCACCTAGCTGAGAGCGGGCAAGACCTCGGTTGTAGTAGGCATTAGCATAATTGGGATTGAGACGAATCGCCTGGTTGTAATCCTCAACTGATCGCTGATATTCACCTAGGCCATAACGGATATCACCTCGATTATAGTAGGGAAGAGCATAGTTAGGATTGAGACGAATCGCCTGGTTACAATCCTCAATTGCTCCCTGATGATCACCTAGATCATAGCGGGCAAGACCTCGGTTGATGTAGGCAATAGCGTCCTTGGGAGCGAGACGAATCACCTGAGTGAAATTCTCAATTGCTCCCTGATGATCACCTAGATCATAGCGGGCAAGACCTCGGTTGTAGTAGGCAAGAATGTTGAAAAAATTCTCCAGTATCTTGTACAAAAAAAATGCAGCCAGTATTACCAGAATTAATATTGCTACTTTAGGAACTATTTCCAGAGATGCGATCGCGCTGCTATTGACTAATCGATAAAGCCCAACAGCTAGCGCAATGCCTATTCCTATGCGGAAAAGCGTTTTGACAATGTTGTTCATCGCTTTAATCTACGTTTTTAGGCAGGTGTAGTGAGTGAAAGAGCTACAGTAGATTTA
>NZ_DATNPA010000742.1:0-16039 GCF_036703385.1 Allocoleopsis sp.
TGGAACTCAAAAATGCGAGACCTCCAAGCATTAGTGCTAATCCCAGAAACTTGGTAAAAAGAGCCACATGCTCTGCTTCTTCCTTTTCTGCATTGCTGGTAACAGGAGGAATGTTCTTCGAGAGTTGAAACAAAAAGGTTACCTGGTTGTCTTTGCCGAGGTCTATCCTGTCTCCTAACCTTAGCTGATGCTGAGTTAGAGGTCTTAAAAGTGATTCATTGAGATAGGTTCCGTTAGCACTCCCCAAATCTTCAATAAAGTAAGTATTTCCCTGAACCAAGATATGGGCGTGAATTCTTGAAACAACCTCAGAATTAAGAAAATTTGAAACATCAATATCAGGGGGGATGCGGTCATTTGGCTTGCCAATATGAATAACAGAAAGATTTAGCGGTAAATCAATATAAGTATTTGTTTGAACGTGAAGCAGTTTTGGTAGTTGTCCTGTTTGTACTCGTGTGGCTTGCATGATTAGATGTCCTGGTAAATTCCTGCTCTCAGTATTCAGAACAGCGGCGTGCTTCGCTATGGGATAAATACGGAAAAATTTTTCCGATGGCGACAACTATCCGTATTTAAACGGAGAGCTTGCACCAGTCTCAAGCAACCTCATAACCCGCCCAGAGTTTAAACTCTTGCGTCATAGCTCAAGTCCACTTGAGTGAAATGAAATTCTTATCCAGGAGATCCCCCTTCCGTCCCCCTTAACAAGGGGGAAACCAGAGGATGCTACGCTTTTGAAAGTCAGGGAGACTTTGAGCAGATTCTCCCCCCCTCGTTTCTAACGTCGTAAGCGACCAAATCGTTAGATTGGATTACGCAACGTGCCACTCTCTTGGCATGTTCTTCACGTTGCCAATCGCGAAGCGTGCGCGTTAGCGCCCCACTTATCTTGAGGTGTACTCGCCCGACGCTGCTAATGGCTTTTCTACGGTTGCCAGAGCCTTTTTTCTTGCGAGAAACACGCCGTTGTTTAAACTTTAAGCGCTTCTCGCCCTTCCGATAAAACCTAGGGTTAGGCTCAGTGTGACCGTTGCTATCGGTGTAGAACTCTTTGACGCCTACATCCAAGCCGATCATCTTTCCTGTTAGCTCTACATCTACTTTATTCTCAGTACTCACCAAGAACTGAACGTAGTAGCCATCAGCCCGACGTACTAACCTGACTCGTTTTATCTGCTCTAAAAGAAAGCCGTCCTGGAAGGACGGAGCTTTAAACCCAGTCTTTTCGGTAAAAGCAGTACGTTACAATGCAAAAAAATTGTTTACCTGCCGAACCTGACTCAATGAACACTTCACCAGCCAATAATCTCTCCAGTGATAAAAACTTGGATGCAATGAGGCATTTTTCTGAAACCTACGCTAAGCGTACTGGTACTTACTTTTGCGTTGACCCTTCCGTGACGGCTGTGGTGATTGAAGGACTCGCCAAAAACAAAGATGATCTTGGCTCTCCTTTGTGTCCCTGCCGTCACTATGAGGACAAACAAGCCGAAGTGAAAGCCGCCTATTGGAACTGTCCTTGTATTCCCATGCGGGAACGCAAAGACTGCCACTGTATGCTGTTCTTGACTCCGGATAACGACTTTGCCGGTGACAGGCAGGATATTAGCATGGAAGAAATTTACGCAGTGCGAGAAAGCATGGCCTAACTCTCTGTATAGGCTCAACCCCCTGGATACATAACTCCAGGGGAGGTCGTCTAGGCGATCGCCAATCCAAAATCCTTCCATCTAAATCCAATGGTACCTGTTGCACCGCCTGACGAATTTTGGCAGGGTGTTGAGCAATTTAACCAGCAGGAGTATTACGCCTGTCACGACTCCTTAGAAGCATTGTGGATAGAAGCTGTTGAGCCGCAAAAACGCTTTTACCAAGGGGTTTTGCAAATTGCTGTTGCCTGCCATCACTTACTCAATCTCAACTGGCGCGGTGCTGTGATTTTGCTAGGTGAGGGAATGGGACGCCTCAGAGACTACCAGCCCGACTATGAAGGAATTGATGTCACGAGTTTAATAATCCAGAGTGCCGAACTTTTGCAGGCATTACAAAAATCGGGACAAGAGCAAGTGGCTGATTTTGTCAAGTATCTAGAAGCAGAGCCGAGTGGTGATGCTAACGAGTTCAGTGAAGAAGCGATCGCTCGGTTACCGAGAATTTGGCGAGTTGAGTCCTAATACAGTTGTTGTAGATGGCTAGGTTAGCAGGCTAGCACGTTGCTGGTGACAGCTCATCTTTCAACCTTCAACCTTCAACCTTCAACCTTCAACGTCTTAGCTGAGAAACTTCTAAAATATTTCGTCGTCAAGAGAGCTACAGCCATTTCTGGCAGGAGCGCTCCTTATCCTACTAAAGCAGAGGGCGTGAGTTTTCTTGTTGGATTTCTGTAAACTAGGCACAGCAGCATCAAAATCTTTGACCTCAGTTACCTGTAGAACCTATGAAGCCTTCCCTTCGACTCTCTGACAACTTAAGGCGACGCTTAGGTTTAGCTGTATTGCTTCCGGCTACCTGCCTCGGAGCGATCGCCATTCCAACTCACCTACAAAACGCCCAAGCACAAACCGGGGATGGTCGTGCCATCACTATCCGTTCCGATGTCCAAGAAGCTGACCGAACTACCGAAGTGATCACGGCGCGCGGTAACGTACAAATTGACTACCCAGCCCGACAAATTCAAGCAACCGCCGCCCAAGCCCAGTTCTTTAATCGAGAACGCCGCATTGTCCTCAGTGGCAACGTGTACGTTTTGCAAAATGGCAATAGTATGCGAGGCGAGACCATCACCTATTTGATTGATGAGGGTCGTTTTATCGCACTGCCCAGGAGCAATCGGCAAGTAGAATCCACTTACATTGTTTCTGACCCTGAATCCCCCACCTCACCGGTAGCACCCCCAGTGACTCCCCCGAAGCCCAAATCAACCTTCAAGACACCCGTTAGTAAGCCAGCATCTGGGCGGTGAAAGAGTTGAAGGTTAGAACCTTGAAAGTTGAAGGTTAGAACGTTAAACATTCAAAGTAAGCAAAGATAACCTTCAACCAGATAACCTTCAACTCCCAAGAGGTGAAATCATTGAAAATTGTTCTCGAAAATATTCATAAATCTTATGGCAATCGGTCAATTGTCAAACGTGTCAACCTGTCAGTCGCCCAAGGGGAAATAGTAGGGCTGCTCGGCCCCAACGGTGCGGGGAAGACAACAACGTTTTACATCGCCACCGGTTTAGAAAAACCCAACCAAGGCACTGTTTGGCTAGACAATGAGGACATCACCTCGCTGCCAATCAATGAGCGAGCGCATCTTGGTATTGGCTATCTCGCCCAGGAAGCCAGTATCTTCCGTCATCTCAGTGTCCAGGACAATATTAAACTTGTGCTAGAGCAAACTAAGGTGCCTCGTCAGGAGTGGCGCTGGCGACTGCGGAACTTGCTCCAAGAGTTTCGCTTGGAAAAGGTCGCCCATACTCTGGGAAACCAAGTCTCGGGAGGAGAACGGCGTCGAACAGAACTGGCACGATCCTTAGCGGCTGGTGTAGAAGGCCCAAAATTTTTGTTTTTGGATGAACCCTTTGCTGGAGTTGACCCGATCGCAGTGGCAGAGATTCAAAAAATTGTAGCGGGATTGCGCGATCGCCAGATGGGTATTTTAATTACCGACCACAACGTCCGAGAAACCCTCGCCATTACCGATCGCTCTTACATTATGAGAGATGGACAAATCTTAGCGTCTGGCAGCACTGAAGAACTTTATGCCAACCCCTTAGTGCGACAGTACTACCTAGGCGATGAATTCCAGCGATAAGCTATGCGCATTTAAATTGCATCCTCTTCTCCCCCAATTCCCCTAGCCTCCCCAGCTTCTTACCCTATAACTTGAATGCCGATTAGCTTAGCCTTGGCAAATTTGTGGGCTGGGCGAGTAAGCAGTAAACTGCTCTGGTAAATGTTATGTCCAGTGCCTGGTAGTCTACAGGCTTAATAGTGAGACTTACCCTCTGATTCTCAAGATTCCATGAAATTCAGTTTTGATCGCCTGATTACACGAGGTTTGAAAACCTGGGAGCGCCATCCATCCAGCGCTTGGGTGCTGTCAATTGGGTGGATACTCTTAATTAGCTTCGTCGCTTTCTTTTGGAACTTGGGCAACACTGGCTTACTGGATGAAACAGAGCCTCTGTTTGTTGAAGCCTCTCGACAAATGACGATAACGGGGGATTGGATTACTCCCTACTTCAACGGAGTCACTCGATTTGATAAGCCACCATTAATCTACTGGTGTCAGGCGATCGCTTTTCTCACCTTTGGCGTCAACGAGTTTGCCGCCCGACTCCCTTCAGCACTCGCCGGATTAGCCCTAACCGGTTTTTGCTTCTACACCCTACGGTATTTTGGCAGTTCTATAGAGTCCTGGAAACCGGGGACAGCAGAAATTTCCAATTCTAATTCCCAATCTCAATGGCAATCCTGGCTCGTCGCCAGCTTGGGAGCCGCTATGGTAGCCTTAAACCCCCTAACCTTATTCTTTGGGCGTACAGGCTACTCCGATATGTTACTGAGTTTCTGTTTCGGAGGAGCGCTCTTAGCTTTCTTTCTGGGCTATGCTCAACCCGAACAACGGAAAGTTCAGGAACGTTGGTATCTAGCATTCTACGTCCTGAGTGCTTTGGCGGTTTTAACCAAGGGGCCTGTCGGTATTGTCCTGCCAGGATTGATTATCGCTGCTTTTCTGCTTTATGTGGGCAGACTCAGGGAAGTGCTTGAGGAAATGCGCGTAGTGCGAGGTGGTTTAATTTTTCTAGCGATCGCCGTACCCTGGTTTATTCTGGTGACGTTGCGTAACGGCGAAGCTTATATTGATTCGTTTTTTGGTTACCACAATTTTGAACGTTTCACAAGTGTTGTCAATCAACATGGGGGGCCTTGGTACCAGCAAATCTTGGTCATGTTAGTGGGCTTTACCCCTTGGACTGTTGCTCTGCCAGCCGCGATCGCACAAATTAAAGTTCTCCAGCGACAACGTTGGCAAAAGTCACCCCGCTCTACCCACCTTGGCTTATTTACCCTATTTTGGTTTGCGATCGTCTTGGGGTTTTTCACCGTCGCCGCCACCAAATATTTCAGCTACACTCTGCCCTTAATGCCAGCCGCTGCAATTCTGGTGGCGTTGTGGTGGAGTGATCAGATCGCCCAAGGGCAAATTTTCCAGCACACTGTGGAACAGACGGGGACGCCTGTCTTCAGCCTCAAGCTAACCAGCATTTTTAGTATTGTAATTTTTCTCACCTTAGCAGGGGCGAGTTACTACTGTCCTCATTGGCTGAATGATGACTCCTCCATGCCGAATCTGGGAGTATTAATTGACCAATACCGTTTAAATGTTGTGGGGGCTGTAATTTGGGGAGCCAGTGCGCTCGCTGGAACCGCTTTTCTACTACGCCGTCAAGCCTACTGGCTCTGGGGTGTTAGCTTTTTAGGCTTTGTTGCCTTCTTAATGTTTGTGATCATACCGGCCTCAGGCATTATCGATAGCGAACGCCAACTCCCTCTGCGCCAAATAGCTGAATCTGTGATGCAGGTGCAAGAACAGGGTGAAAAACTCGTGATGATTACGGATGGATTTGAAAAGCCCACTTTGGTTTTCTATACCCAACGGCATGTGACGTTTGTGCATGACTCGACTAAAGCCCTTGTGCAGCTCAAGAACGTCGAAAAAGAATCGAATACGGGTTCTGTCCTGTTGATTGCTACGCGTGAATCTTTAGAAAAAACCGGATTGCAGCCTAACCAGTATCAACCAATCCGTAACGCTGGAATGTATCAGTTAGTTCGTGTACCGAGGGCAAGGATTGTTTAATGCAGACGCTTCAGAAATGGTTGGCTCAAAAAACCAATCAATCCGTACTCTGGTGGCTGTTGGGGGGACTGCTATTTCGAGGCTTTGTTGCCTTCTGGCTGTACCCTGGCTTTGATGAAGCCTACTATTATCTTTACAGTATCCATCTAGACTGGAGCTATTTCGATCATCCCGTTTTAGTGGCGCTGCTCACGGGTTTCGGCCCTTGGTTGACCGGAGACGTTTCCCAATTTACAATCCGCCTGGGAACGCTGATTTTACATACAGGTAGCTTGATATTGCTGTATCTGACCAGTGCCAAACTGTTCTCAGAAAAAGCAGCAAGAATGACTTTAGCGATCGCAACCCTCGTTCCAATCTTTCAAGTTGCGTTTGGCATCCTCACCCTACCTGATGTCCCCCTAATGTTTTTTTGGACAGCCAGTTTATACTGTGCTGCTCAGGAATTTTTTAGGCAACCGACACCTTCCCAAAACTACAGTGGGTTAGACATAGATGAATCTCAACCCTCAATTCCATACCAACCCAGTTATCGCCTAGCCATTCTCGGTGTCTTGGTGGGTTTAGCCTGCCTTGGCAAGTATCATGGGTTTGTTTTGGGCTTTGGATTTGTTGGTTTCTGTCTAACCAGTTCACGGTATCGCTCTGCACTCCTGTCACCTTGGGCATGGCTGGGAGTAGGCTTATTGATTGTTACCATCTTCCCCATTTGGTTTTGGAATATACAGCATGATTGGGTATCGTTTCGGTTTCAATTAAATCGCGGGGTACCTCATCGTGAATTCAGCCTGTTGAAGGTAGGCATCGTTTTTCTCTCTGGGGTAGCTTACTTATTCCCAACCTTCGGATTGCCACTTTGGTGGGTAACTTTGCGCTCAATACAGGCTCAAATCCGGCAACTTTTTTCTAAAAAGTCATGGCCTGAACAAAGCGATTTTCAGCAAAAGCAGTTGCTCATTTTATGGGTGTCCTTACCCCTAACCTTGGGATTTACCCTGATGGGAGGGTATCAGCAAATTTTGCCAACTTGGCCAATGCCAGGGTTTTGGAGTCTAACCTTGTTGCTAGGAGAACAAGCCGTCATCTGGCAGCAACAATCCCGGCGTTGGGTACGGCGATGGCTAAAAGGTTCAGGGTTTTTTATCGGCACCTGTTTACTGCTGGCACTGCTTCATGTGGCAACAGGCACGCTGCAAAGTGGGAGCCGATATGCTGTCATGGGAGGATTTTGGCAGCCTCAAGATGACCCCTCTACAGAACTGATTGATATTCAGCAACTGCGGCGAGGCTTTGCGGAATCTCCCCTTCTCACTAAAGCTTTACATGACTCTGGCTTTATCTTTACCAACGGCTACTACCTAGCGGGTCAAATTGCGATGGCACTTACCCCGCTGGCTCACACACCGATTACATGCTTTGCTCCGGATATGCGTGGCTTTGCGTTCTGGTCAAAATCCGAGCAATGGCTGGGGCAAGATGCACTGTACATTACTCTTGACCGCTTTTATCAAAAAAAAGAATTAACCGATCGGTATCGCGATTACTTCAAGAATCTACAGGAGATTGGAACAGTACCGATTCGACGAGGGGGTGGCGTGATTGAAGTCATTCATGTTTCTCAAGCTAAGACCCTGCTAAAGCCCTATCCTCGACCTTATGGCATCTGACGCGTAAGTCCGAAAATTTGCCTGAGTCCTCTGGTATCATTTCCGTTTGCATCCCAATTAACAGACATCTTGCCCAAAAACTGTGCGACTCTCTGCGCGACCCTCTGCGCGACTCTGCGTTAAAAAAACCGACTATTGCCATACCCACGGATTCGATTTGATACACCAAACAAGCCTTCTAAAAACAGGGTGACTGTGACGGAAAACAAGAACTTTTTCTTACGCAACCTTTGGTACTACGCGCTACCAGGCGGTCAGCTCAAACCTGGAGCGACGATCGCAAAAAACTTACTGAGTGAACCCGTGCTGCTGGGTCGCACCCTTACTGGTCAACCTTTTGCCTTGCGAGACATTTGTCCCCATCGAGGGATACCGCTCAGCTGTGGGGGGTTCGACGGGCAAGAAATAGAATGCTGTTACCACGGGTGGCGCTTCGATTCGACTGGACGTTGCACGGTTATCCCTTCCCTCCTCGAAAGTCAAGACTTCGATTTTAGCCGCTTCCGGGTTAAGCAATATCCGGTGCGCGAGGTTCAAGGAAACATTTGGATTTACATGGCAGCGGACGATAAAGCAGATGCCAGTCCATCTGATATCGATATTCCAATGGTTCCCTACTTTGGCGACCAGGCCTATCAGTTGGCGGAAACGGTCAAGCTGCCGTGCTTTGTGGATCATGCCGTGGTTGGGTTAGTAGACCCGGCTCACTCAGCGTTCGTACATCGTGCCTGGTGGTGGCGCTCGCCGCGCTCGCTTTATGAAGAAGTTAAACAGTTCGATCCGTCGCCTTACGGGTTTACAATGCGGCGGCACAAGATTTTGAACGTACCGAAGGCTTATTTGCTGGTCGGTGGCGTACCCGAAACCGAGATCTCCTTTCGTCTGCCCAGCGTGCGAATCGAGCACGTGAGCACGGATCGTCACACGCTGTGCAACCTGACAACGGTGACCCCAATTTCGGAAACGGAGACAGAAATTCATTTTGTCGCCTATTGGACTATGCCTTGGCTGACACCCCTGAAGCCTTTCTTACGGCCTGTGGTGCGAGGATTTCTCAACCAGGATCGTCAGGTTTTACTCAAGCAGCAGATGGGATTAAAATACAACCCAAGCCTGATGCTGATTAAGGACGCCGACACCCAGGCACGTTGGTACTACCAGTTGAAGGCGGAGTTTGCCCGTTCTTTATCAGAAAAACGCCCCTTTGTCAACCCCGTTAAAGAACAGGTGTTGCGCTGGCGCGGTTGACAGTAGAGTTAACTTTCACAATACAGGGCTTCTCAGCTAGAGTATGCCTGATGATTCGCTGACTCAAACTGAGTACAACCATCGTCAAACCACCAGTCCCTCGTTGTAGCTGTCAGTAGATGGATACATCTTCAAAGGCAGAGTCTGCTGTCTGCGAGAGTGCTGGCTCAGTGAGAGGAGTTTGTCAAAATCTGTAAATGTGAAGGTTAACTACTGACTGCAATGAAATTAGGTACAAATCAATTTGTTTATTCCCTCATCCCTGGCCTATCAGTCATGGATCGGTACATCATTACGGAACTCATACCGCCATTTCTGTTTGGGGTTGGTGCCTTTTCCTCAGTTGGTGTTGCGATCGGTACCCTATTCGATTTGGTGCGGAAAATAACGGATGCGGGACTGCCCATAGGCATTGCGGTTCAAGTGCTGATGTTGAAAATGCCCTTATTTATCTCCTATGCTTTTCCCATGTCTACCCTTCTGGCTGCGATGATGACATTCGCTCGCTTCAGCGGTGATAGCGAGTTGATTGCCCTGCGTGGCTGTGGTGTTAGTCTCTACCGAATTGTTGCGCCTGCGGTGGTTTTGAGTTTGGTTGTCACAGGAATGACCTTTTTATTTAATGAGTTGGTTGTCCCCGCCGCCAATCACCAAGCCTCCGCCACTATGGAAAAAGCCCTGAAACAAGAGAAGCCATCCTTTCAAGAAAGCAACATTTTCTATCCCGAATATGGAGAGGTTACACAACCTGATGGTCAAAAAATCCGGGCGCTCAGGCGCTTATTTTACGCGAATCAATTTGACGGCGAACGCATGAAAGGATTGACTATCCTAGACTGGTCTCAGCAGAGTCTGAATCAAATCGTAACCGCTGAATCTGCCATTTGGAACCCAGCTCAAAATACCTGGGATTTCTTCAATGGAACTATTTATGTCATTTCTCCCGATGCTTCATACCGCAATATTGTGCGATTTGAAAATCAACAGCTGAAACTGCCCAAATCCCCTCTCGATTTTGCTGGAAAAGACCGTGACTCCGCTGAGATGAACATTGCCCAAATTCATGATTATAAGGAAATTGTGAGAGTGAGTGGCGATGCCAAGAAACTCCGTAAGCTCGATTTACGGGTTCAACAAAAACTTGCTTTTCCCTTTGTTTGCCTGGTCTTTGGACTAATCGGTGCAGTTTTGGGAACCCGACCTCAACGCACGGGTAGGGCTACAAGCTTTGGTATCAGTATTATTATTATTTTTTCCTACTACTTACTGAACTTTATCTGTGAGGCATTAGGTTTATCTAATGTTCTCTCTCCCATCATGGCGGCCTGGTTGCCCAATGTCTTTGGTGTAGGAACAGGAGGATTCTTGTTATATAGAACAGCACGATAGGAAGCGTTGTTGAACTAAATTAAGAGTCTGCCTACTTTTTAGAAGTCTCACCTGAGCCTTTAGTCCTGCACATGGCAGCTGCTACTCTGGTGTCTGTTGGTGTGGTACTGGCTGGCGTTGCCATTGATTCATTCACAGGCTGTAGTGTCTGTCAACTGAACTTTACATGTCTTGAGGGTGATGACGCACCTTAAAAGTCTTATGATTATGAAAAAAATATGAAAAAATAAAATTCAAAAACGAATGCCATTTTCAGAAAATGAAAATCCTGCTCGTAGACCAAGCCTGCCTGAAGTCCACCGCAGCATTAAAGTCCCTAATGTAAAAAGCTTCTGGCGTAAAATGCTGGTCTATGCAGGACCTGGCTATCTCGTATCGGTGGGGTATATGGACCCTGGCAACTGGGCAACAGACATTGCTGGAGGCGCTCAGTTTGGCTATGGGCTGTTGACGGTAATCCTGCTCTCGAATTTGATGGCGATTTTGCTGCAATCGCTATGTGTACGTTTGGGTGTAGCTACAGGGCTAGATTTGGCACAGGCTTGTCGGGACTATTTCAATCTACGAGTTAACTTTTGTTTATGGGTACTCTGCGAAATTGCGATCGCGGCTTGTGACCTCGCCGAACTTTTGGGCAGTGCGATCGCCCTGCAACTCCTTTTTGGAATACCCTTAGTGTGGGGCGTCTGTATTACCGCACTAGATGTGCTTGTGTTGTTATTCCTGCAAGGTAAAGGCTTTCGCTATGTGGAAGCTTTGGTTATTACCCTAGTAGCAACAGTGGGAGTTTGTTTTACAGCCGAAATTCTTTTCTCCCAACCAGATGCAGCAGGTATTTTGTATGGGTATATGCCCAAACCAGAGATTTTACAAAACCCAGATATGCTCTACATCGCTATCGGCATTTTGGGGGCAACGGTGATGCCACATAATTTATATTTACACTCCTCAATTGTGCAAACCCGCGATTGGCAACCCACGACCCAAAACCGGTGGGAAGCGATTAAGTTTAGCACCATTGATTCCACTGTGGCTTTGTCGTTAGCACTGTTTATCAATTCAGCAATTTTAATAGTATCTGCCGCAACATTTCATTTTTCCGGCTATCAGGATGTGGCAGAAATACAAGATGCTTACAAACTACTTTCACCCTTATTGGGGGTTAGTGTTGCCAGTACTATTTTTGGACTAGCTTTGTTAGCTTCCGGGCAAAGTTCAACGCTAACTGCAACCTTAGCAGGGCAGATCGTCATGGAAGGCTTTTTGCAGCTTCGCCTTCCTTCCTGGTTACGTCGTCTAGCCACCCGACTGATTGCTATTGTTCCGGCATTAATTGCAATTATTTTCTTTGGTGAAAAGAGTACAGGTAGCTTACTAGTTTTCAGTCAAGTCATTTTAAGCTTACAATTATCATTTGCAGTAATTCCCTTAGTGATGTTTACTTCAGATCGCCGCTTGATGGGTGATTTTGTCAATCCATTTTGGCTGAAAACTTTAGGCTGGCTAGTTACTATGGTCATTGTTGGCTTAAACGTTTGGCTGCTATGGCAAACCTTTTTAAGCTGGTTGTCTGCTAGTCCGTAATGTGTGTTTCCGGCTGAGGTTGTTTCTAGTGGGCATTTACGATTAGGTAGTCGGCAACTTTCCGTGCAGTTTGAATACAACTGTTATAAGTGTGGAGCCTGTAGAGTCATGAGCCTCATTCACAGAACCGTTGCGCTTCTAGGATTAGTCATTGTACTGGGTGAAACACCCATTATTGTCTTGGCTCAACCACCACAAACACTCAATAACCAGACAAATGCTGTAGATTTATTCAACCAGGGTGTGAACAAAACGCAGCGAGGAGACTATCAAGGTGCCATAAATGACTTTAATCAAGTCCTCAAGATAGACCCCAAGGTCATTGAAGCATACTGCAACCGGGGTCTAGCCCGTTTTGGACTCGGAGACTATCAGGGTGCAATAGCCGACTTTAATCTGGCACTACGGGTCGAGCCAAACCATGCTGATGCCTATAACAATTTGGGGAATGTTCGTGTGGTAATGGGGGATCTAAAAGCAGCGTTGGCGGACTTTGACTCCGCAGTACGACTCGATCCCAAATTAGTCGATGCCTTATACAATCGGGCAGTAACCCGCTCCGAGTTGGGAAACCTACAAGGTGCGATCGCAGATTACAATCAGGTAATTCAGCTCGAGCCTACCCTAGCTCAAGCCTACGGCAACCGAGGACTTATCCGTTCTCAACAAAGAGACAAGTCAGGAGCGCTTACCGATTTACAGCAAGCCGCAAAACTCTTTCGTAATCAAGGGAATACAGCGGCCTATCAACAAACGCTCTCGTATATCGAGAAGATTCAGCATTCGCCAAACCCCAGCCCTTCTAAACAACCTTAAACTCGGTTCCGAAGTCCTCCGATGGGGAGAACTTCGGCTTAAATAAACTTTACAGAGTTAGCTGAGTTACTCCCACTCCCCTAATGGAAGTGCTTGATGATCGCATCCGCGAACTCAGAACACTTCAGGGGGGGATCGACAGGCGGAGTCATCATCCGGGCTAAGTCGTAGGTGACTTCTCGATTGGCGATCGCATCTCCAATTCCCTTCTTAATCAGATCCGCCGCTTCCTGCCAACCCATAAACTCCAACATCATCACCCCCGACAGGATAACCGAGCCAGGATTTATCCGGTCTAAGCCCGCATGTTTAGGTGCGGTGCCGTGAGTGGCCTCAAAAATCGCACAAGTGTCGCCAATATTGGCTCCTGGCCCCATACCTAATCCGCCCACGATCGCAGCCGCCGCATCGGATAGGTAATCCCCATTTAGGTTCATCGTAGCGAGAATCGAGTATTCATCAGGTCGAGTCTGGATTTGCTGGAAAATGCTGTCAGCAATCCGGTCATTGACCATTACTTTCTCTTTCCACTGACCGCTACCGTGAGTGTCCCAAATCGCCTTCAGAACGCTTTCCACCTCACTCGTCACTTCAGCTTGCTTCTCTGGCGTCAGGGCGTCGTAACCCGGCTCAATCTGACGAGCATTGTCCTCCAAAGTGATATCGGGATTTCGCTCCTTGTTGCTGAGAATCCAGGATTCCCGTTCCGTCACACATTCAGCCCGAAACTCGGTCGTGGCTAGCTCATAGCCCCAATCTCGAAAGGCTCCTTCGGTGTACTTCATAATGTTGCCCTTATGCACCAAAGTCACCTGCTGCTTATCTTTGGGTAAACGCAGGGCGTGCCGGATGGCGCGGCGCACCAGACGCTGGGAACCCGTTTTACTAATGGGTTTAATGCCAATTCCAGAGTCAAGGGGAATTTGCTTTTTGCCGTGTTCGGGTGTGCCTGGAATCAGCTCATTATTAAGTAACGAAATCAGTTTTTCAGCCATTAGGCTACCTTGACGCCACTCAATTCCCAGATAGATATCCTCGGTATTTTCCCGGTAGATAATCACATCGAGTTTCTCAGGCGTTTTGTGGGGAGAGGGTGTTCCAGCGTAATACTTGCAGGGACGCACACAGGCGTAAAGGTCATTAATCTGCCGCAGGGCAACATTGAGGGAACGAATTCCTCCCCCGATTGGGGTGGTTAATGGCCCTTTGATGGCAATGCCATATTCTTTAATCGCTTGAAGAGTATCTTCGGGTAAATATTGATAAGTGCCGTATCTGTCGCAAGCTTCATCACCGGCATAAATCTTAAACCAGCTGATTTGTCGCTTGCCACCATAGGCGGCGTGGACAGCGGCATCGAATACCTTTTGAGCCGCCGGCCAGATATCGACACCCGTACCATCGCCGCGAATGAAAGGAATAATCGGATTATCGGGAACAATGGGTTCACCATCTTTGAAGGTAATGCGAGAGCCGATATCCGGAGGAGTTATTTTCTCGTACATAAAGCAGTTTATTGGAGTCGAGATTCGCATCGGTAGAGCCTATGCAGGCAAGCTACCAGAGCCTTTGAGGTGGATGTAGCTAAATTAAGCTTTTTTGCAGATACAACAACGCGATCTCTCTTGAAAGGAACTTTAGCCGCCACTTGGCAGACAGTCTTTTCCTTTAAAGGAATTACAAGCTTCGTTAGAAGTTAGCATCTCTGTGTTTAGACTGCATCTGACGTAAGGTTAATTTTTGTATAGATTTCATTAATTTTGCCAAAAATTAACCCATTCAGATGTCGATTATCCTCAAAGCAAGTGCCAACGACAATCAAAGCTTGACCTAAGCGGGGACAGCTTGGAGCAGCGTATGAGATAAGCCATTATGCTGTAATAGAACACCTTAGGCACTTGACCGCAAACCGGGTTAAGTCAACCAGGGCGTCCCTAAAGCCTCGGGATACTTATGAAGCGGCGTCCGCGACACTAAGGCTCTCTGTGCTACAGACCACTCAATGTGCTGGCTCTGACGCTATGGTGCGGATCGCTGTGCCAGAGGCGATGGCTCTTAGTAACATAGCGATAACGCTACCTTGCCTCAGCATGAACGGAGATACTCTATTGCCGTGATCGGCTTCACCGATGGGTTCAGACCAAGAAATCGTCTTGCTCGGCTCAAGCTTTATCCTGTAGGGAAGCGTGAAACTTAGCTATCCTAATTTGGGTTCTTTCATTAGGGTGCTTTAGCGCGAAAACTCCCCTTACTGCTTGCAATTTCCAACGGTTAGGCTAGAAGCAGCGAACCTCAGAGGCTTATTGCTCAATAACCCCAATCTCAGTAGTCGTCGAAATAGTCCTAATGCAACTTATGATCTCAAGTGACAAAATAAACCTGAATTCGACCTAAGGCAGAAAGTCTAACTTTAGTAACCTGTAGCGTTAGGTTGCTCCTGCCTTCTGATACAGTCTAATTTCTGAACTCGGATTCAGGTAAACAGAACAAATATGATGTATTGCTTATTTCAGTACTACTCTAAAGCGCCCCAATTTAAAAAGTTAGGAGATAGAGCCAGTAACCCAAGAACCGAGACTCTTGCATGGAAGGTGGCTCCAGCAAAACGATGAAAAAGATCTTAATCGTTGACGACGATAGAACGATGCGAACGGTCTTGACTCGTTACCTTGAAAATCGGGGATACCAAGTGGAACAAGTGGGTTCTGGTGCTGAAGCTTTAGTGGCTTTTGCCAAAAATCCACCGGATTTGGTAGTCTCTGATGTGATGATGACAGAAATGGACGGGTTGGAATTTTGTCGCCGCTTGCGGGCCACTCCTTCCGGTCAACTGATGCCATTTATCTTTTTGTCGGGGAAGGGAGAACTAGAGGATCGAATTTATGGTCACGAGATCGGAGCGGATGATTATTTAACCAAACCCGTTGACCCTAGAGAGTTAGTCGCTAAAATTGAGGCGCAGCTAGAGCGAACCCGCCGTATCCATTCTGAGATTATCCGGTTAATGCAGCTGTCGTTCGGTTCAGGCGCGACTCAGTCATTAACCCCTCCTTCACTCCCTGAATTCTCGGAGATATCGGCAGCTACTGCCGAGGAAGTGACAACACCCGGCCCGTTACCTTTGACACCCGCAGAAGAACGAGTCTTTTGGGAAGTGATTCAAGGATTGACCAACAAACAAATAAGCGATCGCTTATTTATCAGCCCTCGCACCGTTCAAACTCATCTAAGCAGCATCCTCAATAAGCTAGGACTAGAGAATCGTGCTCAACTGATTCGCTTTGCTTACGAACAGGGCTACCAATCTCCTAACGAAGAGAAAGAAAGTGAGCAGGAGAGATAAGACTATTCACTGGATTTAATCTAAGCCCTTCAGCCGGAGATTTACGTCAAAGGGGGGGCTATAGTCAGTCAACGCTACCCGAAGCCCCCATTGTTCAAGCCTACGGGGGACGGATAGAGTTCGTGGAAGTAGAAGT
>NZ_DATNPA010000743.1:0-8320 GCF_036703385.1 Allocoleopsis sp.
TAGATGTTATTCTGAACATGGCAGAAGAACTGACCTTAAGTTTCCCACCAAGCTCTAACATTGTTTATAAAAAATTAGCGACTTCAGATGGAGCACGACATCCTATCTCAGATACAGTTTTATTAGAAGCTGTTAACTGGATAGATGAACAAGTTAAGCAGGGGAAAAAGAAGGTATTAGTCCATTGTCGAGCGGGAATTGGTCGGAGTGGCTCGGTTGGCCTTGCTTATTGTTTTTACAAGAATTCTGCTTGGAGTTATCAACAAGCATTACAGTACATTTGGAGCAAAAAGGCAGATATTTATCCTCACCACAATCTCCAGGAAAGCTTGGAACGCCTTTTCCCACGAGAGAAAAGATAGCCTCCCTCTAAACCTTCACATTTCACCGCAACTTGAGATATCACAGGAGTGTTAGAAGCTGCCAAAGAGGTTTAACCATGCCCCAAAGAAAATCAGATGCACGGGAAACACTATTTTTAGAACCAGGTACATTGTGGGCAAAGGTGACTGAGCGAACTGAACACGCCCTCCATTGCGGTGCACTCCAGTCAATTCCGACCGAATGTAAGCTGGTTGAGCAAGGCGGCGTTAACTTCTTGGTTCGGGTTTTACCCAATCTTGCACGCAAGGAAGAAGCTAAGAAGAAACATGATAAACAAACGGCTACCTCCGGTAAGGAGTTCAACCCGTTTCTCCCTTACGAGGAAGATTTGTTTGTTGCGGACATTTCCGACACGCACCTGTGTCTGCTGAACAAATTTAATGTGATCGACCATCACCTACTGATCGTTACACGAGAGTTTGAAGAGCAGGAAACTTTACTAACTTTGCAAGATTTTGCAGCTATGTGGGCTTGCCTTGCCGAAATTGACGGTTTGGTGTTTTACAACGCAGGCAAGACGGCGGGTGCTAGTCAGCGACACAAGCACTTGCAATTGGTGCCGCTGCCACTGGTGCCGGATGGACTCCAAGTACCGATCGCATCCTTGTTCCCATCCATCCAATATCAGGGGACTATTGGTACCATCCCAGGCTTTCCTTTCGCACATGGGATTGCCTTCTGCTCAGGGAAACACGACGTGAACGGCACCGTCCAAAATGCGATCGCACAGCCAGACCCCTTAGAAGCGGCCTCTTCTACGCTGGAGGGATATCACTCCCTGCTTGACGCCTTGGGTTTGATGAGTGGCGATCGTGAGAACTCTAACAGACCATTGGGTGCCTATAATCTTCTCGCCACACGGGAGTGGATGTTGATCGTGCCACGCTCCTTGGAATCGTTTGAGTCCATTCCCGTCAACTCGCTCGGATTCGCAGGTACCCTGGCAGTACGTTCCGAACAGCAGATGCAGTTTCTTGTAGAACAAGGCCCCATGACAGCTCTGAAGAACGTCGCCGTACCCACTCCCACCTTATAAGCATTCATACAACTTAAAAAACAGTCCCCAATTTTAGGGGCTGTCACTCCGAAGAGCTGAATCAGAGTTATTTATGTTTAAGCTGTTATGCATTTAATTTGGGAGTTAGGCTTCAGCCTTTTTCTGGTGGGATGGGCATCCTGCCCGTCCAAGCTATGCAATGTTTTCTGCCGATTAGCTTAGAGTCTTGATGTTGGCTGACTTCATTCAAAGTTATAGCAAAAGGCAGAAGGCAGACGACAGAAGGCAGAAGATTTATTACTGCTACGTGGTCGTTTCAGCTGTTAACTCTGTCCTAACCTTTATGGCGACAGCTATAACTCGATAACATAGCATAAACTCGATAACATAGCATAAATCTTCACCTATTTCTCACTTTTATTAACTAAAATCTAAATCATGGTGTCTACTTAGACATTTTTAGAGTGATCTTTGAATGAAGGGCGTGCTATCTACGGAGATATCAACCTACCCGAAATCTCCACCTTTTCTCCACATTTCTTGGGTAGAATCTAAATCATGGTGTCTACCTAGAAATTCCCATACCGAGCTTTGAAACAAAATATCTTGCCCAGTAAGGCTTTGATGTATTCTCTATGCATGGGTGCATAACAAGTACGGTAAAGCCCAAATCCTTGCTTGGGTAAGTGTTTTAATTTACCGATTTTACGCAACTTAAATACCGAACACTTACACTTCCGATGAGTTGTCATCCTCAATTGCTCTTCCCATGAAACTAGTAGAATCCTATAGCTTTCAGTTTCAAGCACAGGAGTTGCCCCAGAAGCTGAGCCTAGTATCCCAAGAAATACTAACAGGCTATTTGCTCTTGGAGTTTCCTACTTTAGGTGGAACCAATAGCATGAATCCGTGGTATCTCGGCCTATCTCAAGGACAGGTTATATTTTCTGGAAATCAGCAACTCAGCTGGCAAGTGTTACTAAGGATATTTCAGCGTTATGTAGCACGTTTACAAAACACTGATGTCAGACGGGCTATTCGGGAATTGGAACAACGATTCTTGCAGGAAAAACACAAAATGCAATCCGTATTGCTTATCGAAGTACTGCATGAATTACAGCAGGTGAGTTCCATCACCCTAGAGGATCTGAGAGTAGCGTTGCGGCTGCAAGTTTTATCTGATTTTGATACCTATCTCTTCAATTATCCAGGCCAGGCTCAATTTTTACCATCCGCTCAACTGGATATTCAAACTCCCCTCCTAGGATTTGATATCGTGGATTTACTTTCCCAAGCTAAAGAACGAAAGTTTTTGTGGCATAAGCTTCAATCCACAATTCCATCAATGGAAAGTGTTCCTGTCCTTAATCTTGAGGTCGTTGAGTCTGCCAATTTAACAGCAACCCAGAAACAGTGGTTGAAGACCTTAACATCAGGTGAAAGAAGCTTGAATGAAATTGCATTGTATCTGACTCAAGATTCCCTGGAAATTGCCAAGCTATTTGCCAATTTAATCGGTAAGCGTTTGGTAAGCCTTAAGCCATCTACGGTTACATGTACTCCTGAAATTTTTGTCGTTGATGACTCACCTTTAATCCTAAAACAGTTTGAGACTTTAGTGACAAGCTGGGGATATTCAGTACGCTCATTTCACGGCCCGACAGCCGTCCTACAAGCCCTGGAAGATTCAAATCCTACCGCCTTCTTTCTTGATATTAATATGCCCGGTATAACGGGTTTTGATTTGGTCAAACAAATTCGCCGTCAACCTCAATTCGCTTCAGTTCCCATAATCATGTTAACGGCTGAACAATCGCTGACCAATAACTGGCGAGCGCGATGGACGGGTTGTCAATTCTTAAGTAAACCACTTGCACCCAACGATGTCCAAAGATTTAAAAAAGAACTCCGCCTATTACTGGCAGAGTTGCTACCACTGCACCAACCCAGTCAAGTTAAAAATCGTTGAGGATATCAAGCATGAAAACAGTTATCACTTTGGGATAAATCTAGGAGCGGGCGTATGCGATTCATAATTGTCGATGATAGTGCTGTTGATCGGCATTTTTTGACTTCATTGCTTGAAGAAATGGGACATCAAGCTGAGGCATATGAAAATACAGTCGGTATCCTTGAAAAGCTGAAAACCGGTGAATATACATCTGTATTTTTGGACATTGTCATGCCTGACAAAGATGGTTACAAATTTCTCAGGGAATTGCGATTGAATCAACACACCGTCAATCAGCATGTCATTCTCTATTCTAGCAAAAAAACGCCAATAGAAGTCAGTTATGGAATCAGGCGAGCTGGTGCGAATGACTATCTGACTAAGCCAATTACCCGTGAACACCTTGAAAAAACATTACAAAGCCTCTAAATGCTCGTGCAGCTTAGATAGCAATTTGTGCTTTGATGAATTCTTGTTGTTTGGTTGAGAGCATTGCTCCGCAAATATTTAAACCTAAAAATCTGTACCTTACGCCGCTGAAAATTGCTATCAATTCTCATGGATATTTCTGTAGATGTCGAAACCGATTCCTTATCTTTGAAGTCCTTTCAAGACCGTTACATTCTTACCCAAGTGGGACATCAAAAAATTGTTTTCCCATCTCAGTGGGTTGCGGAAATTATGCTCATTGAGCGATCGCAAATCCTCAATTTGCCATTCTATGACTCCAGGGTTCTGGGGGTCGTTCACCGTCAGGGCGGTATTATCCCCCTTGTGACCCTCCAAGTTGCCAACCCCATGAGCCAACGACCAAGAATTCAAGAAACGCTGACAGCGATACGTTTGAGTCAATTAGTCAGCGAACTTGCTGGTGTGGGGCTAATCGTCGATCAGGTGATTGGTAGTATTTCCCAAGAAGAACTATCAGCCAAGGAGCAGAAAGCAACAGAATCATCCAATCCTCAAATAGAAGTATTTCAACCAGAGAGTATTTCGCCGTCTATTTGGCAACCTCGATGATGACAGTCCCAAGGCTTTCTAGCTTTGCAATCAAATCGTTTGATATAGGCATGTGTTTTGAAGGTATCCTATGAAACTACGAAATAAGGTTTTGTTGAGCCTTGGACTGGGACTTGTTAGTTTATCAACAAGCTTTTATTTTATTTCCAGAACTTTATTGACTAAAAGTTATATTGCTCTAGAAAATCAACAAGTTGATAAAGATGTTCAACGGGTTTTAGATATCTTAGCGACCCACCTGGATAACATCTCGCGTCAGACTCGCGATTATTCACGCTGGGATGACTCTTATAAGTTCATCATAAATAGAAATTCAGCCTATATTAACAGTAATTTTACTAACGATCACCTCACTAATTTAAGACTCAGTGCAGCGATATATATCAATAAATCAGGTAGGGTTGTTTTTTCCCAAGGTGTAGACTTTAATCAGAAAAAAGAAGTCCCTGTTTCTCAAGCCTTTCTCGCTCAGCTTTCGTCTTCAAGCCCTTTACTAAAGCATCCCAACCCCAAAAGTGAGCATTTAGGGTTTATTCAACTCCCTGAAGGGCCAATGATGCTGACTTCACAACCGATTGTCACGAGTGAAGGAGCCGGACCCATCCGAGGAACTTTGATTATGGGTCGTTATCTAGATCAACCGTTTATTCAGCAATTGAAAGAACTCACCAAGCTGCCTAATATTAGGCTGGAGCCATTCGATGCTAAACAGCTTGCTCCCGATTTTCAGGCCGCACAGCAGGCTTTTGCCCAGGGAAAAACTTCCTTTGCTCAGCCCCTGAGTAAGGACTTAGTTGCTGGCTATGCCTTACTCAAAGATATTTCAGACAAACCTGCATTTCTATTACGAGTAACCGAACCCAGAACAATGTATGCCCGAGGGCAAGCAAGTTTAAATTACCTTGTACTCGGAATCCTGTTGCTGGGTTCAATGTTTAGTATTGCTATTATTTGGTTTTTAGAAAAATCAATTTTGTCACGTCTGAGTGCCCTCAATGCCGATGTTAGTCAGATTGGAACTAAAGGAATTTCGCAACAAAGAGTGGTTTTACCCGGTAGTGATGAACTCTCTAATTTAGCAACCACATTCAACTCGGTATTGGATCGACTAGAGAAATCTCAGACGCGATCGCAGGCTTACGCTAAAGGATTGCAGGAACACAATACCATCCTGGCGGAACTGTCTCGTGATGAATCACTCGTGCAGGGAAACTTAGAGCAAGCCGCCAGACTATTTGTTAAAGCAACGGCCCAAACGCTAGGTATCACTCGCGTCAGCATTTGGCTGTATAACTCTGATCGCTCAGAGATTACCTGTCTCGATCTATATAACCGCACGTTGAATCGGCATCTTGCAGAGATGACGCAGCATCAAGCCGATTTTCCCAAGTATTTTCAGGCGCTGAGCAAGAATGAACCCATCATAGTTAATGATGTCGGTCACGATCCTCGAACTCGAGAATTAGCACAGTCCTATCTGACACCAAACAACATTGTCTCGCTGCTGGATCTTCCCATTCAAATGGGGGGCTATCAGGCCGGGATTATCCGTTGCGAACAAGTGGGAACTCGACGGCAGTGGCACATGGAAGAGCAGACTTTTGTTTACTCCATTAGCAGTCTGCTTGCCCTCGCCTTGCAAAGCAAGATTCTGCAAGATGAAGTAAAACACCTTTTAGATGTTGTTTTGCTAGCCGCAGATGGTAACTTGACAGCTGAGGCTAAAGTTAGCGATCACATTACCGGACTGGTCGCAGATACATTTAACCGCTTCATTGAACGACTGGCTGAAGTCTTAGACCAAGTTTTGACAGCAGCACGTCAAGTGTCGCAGGGAGCAAACCAGCAAGCCGGACTGGCTGAAACAGTAGCAACGAATGCCGAACAACAAGCTCAGTCCGTCGGACAGGTGTTGAACTTGACGGAACAAATGGAAAACGCCGCTCAATGTTCTGCTGAACGAGCAACAGCATCGAACGAATCGCTACAAACGGTGTCTACTACATTGATGCAGGGGCAACAGGCGATCGCAGCCTTGAAACAAGGCATCATTATTTTGCAGGAAGGGACTGACCGAATTGTGCAGCGGATGAAGACGCTGAGGGAATTTGTGGGTTTAGCCGATCAATTTGTGCAAAACCAAAACCAGATTGCTTTTATCACACAAACCCTATCTTTGAATGCGTCGCTTGTAGCAGCAAGAGCCTCCCAACAGCGTGACCCCAGACAATTTGTGGTTGTTGCCCGTGAATTTGACTCGATTGCCGATCAGGTGAGTAAGCTAGCTCAACAAACCAGTGAAGGACTGGCAGCTCTTGAGCAACAGAGTACTCAAATTCACACGGCTGTATCAGCGGTCGATGGTGATGTGCAGGGTTTGGGTGACCTCGTCAAGCAATTTACCCTAGGTGTTGAGCAATCGAATCAAGTCTTCGATCGCGTCCAGATGGTTACGGGCGAGGCTGTGCAAGCGGGTGAAGCGGTCACTCATTTCAGTCAGGAGATTGTTGAGGCCGCTCAACTCACGGCAATTGTGATGCAAGATATTGCTGAACTAGCCAACAAAACGGCAGAACTAACTCAAGTGGCTAGAGAGCGATCGGATCAAATGGATCTGCTGTCTGCTCAATTACTTCAGACTGTTCAATTCTTCCAATTATCCTCCGTCCTAGACAAGGATAGCGAAGCCCAACCAGACAGTGATGCCTTCGGCAATTCGCAAAGCGACCATCGTACTCAGGCACAGGAAATCACCTTAACCCTTCCTGCCCAATAAATCCCTTCCGGCTCAGCCATCTGCCTTGTCTCCCCTAAAAAAGGGGTATTTAACCCGGATTTGGTATAACTCAACTGATTGCCAAGGTACAGCAATTCCTACCGCGCTCTAACGTCACTCATTTCGGGCATACTCTATGGCAACCCTGCAAACAAAGCCGACTGTCGTTTCTCAACTCCAAGAAACTCAACCCAATGGGAATTCAGGGCAGTTCCCTACTCCCAAAGACCCAATGTTTAGAATTCGGCATAAGGTCAGCATCCGTGTCTTAGTTGTGACATCGTTTGTAGTGCCAATGGTCACAGCAGTAGGACTCACCGGCTGGCTTTCGATTCGCCACGGTCAACGAGCCGTGAATGAGATGGCTGGACGGTTGCAAACAGAGGTCAGCGCTCGTGTCTCAACCCATCTTGACTCTTACCTGAGTATCCCTCATCAGGTCAATCAAATTAACCTCGATGCGGTTGAATTGGAAGCGTTAGACTTACAAAACTTTGAAAAGCTGGGGAAATATTTTTGGAGACAAATGAAAGTCTTTAATATTGGTTATAACAACTATGCCAATAAGAAAGGCGAGTTCATTGGAATTGAACGTTTGGATGATGGAAATTTGTTGATTAATGAAGTTTCTCGTTCATCCACTCAAGGTAAGTTATACGTTTACCAAACCGATGACCTTGGCAATCGGACTAAGTTAAAGGAAACTAAGACCTACGATCCCAGAACCGAAGCTTGGTATTCTGATGCAGCACGAGCAGGTCATCCTCTTTGGACGGAGGTTTATCAATGGGAAGATAAGCCAGAAGTGATGTCTATCTCATCTAGCTATCCCGTGTATAACAATAAGAAAACCTTCCTGGGTGTGATTGGAATTGACTTAATCCTCTCGCAGATTAATAGTTTTCTCAACACGTTGGATGTGAGCCCTTCTGCAAAGCTATTTATTGTAGAACGAAACGGTTTAATTGTTGCGAATTCGGGAAAGTCACGACCCTATACCCTAGCTGAGGGTAAACCCCAACGAATTCAACCTGAAAACAGCTCTGATGAACTGATAAGTGCCGCCGCTCGATACTTAAAAAAATCAGTTGGGGGGGTTGAGAAGATTCAGAACAAACAACTGTTTAGCTTCAACTTTAAGGGAGAGCGACGATTCGTAAAGGTGACACCCTGGAAAGATAAATGGGGATTG
>NZ_DATNPA010000744.1:0-2033 GCF_036703385.1 Allocoleopsis sp.
AACCTCTGACTCCTCTAGATATGGTTTTTCTAGGGCTACCTATAGGTGTTGTATTCTGACGGGGTGACCATCCCGTCAGAAGCCACGGTAGATGGGAATTGGAATGATTGGCGATCGCTCAAGAACCCCCTCTTATTCTCAAGAAGCCTCAATTAAAGAGAATATGACCTCAACAAGCGTCAGAAGCTAGACTGTAAAAGCTCCATAGCTCTCAGACCCCGTTGGAAATAGGGAAGTTTGTTGGGAGTCAACTGCCAAAACTTGTTGACTAAATCTGACAAAAACTCCATGCCCGCTACCCAAATATACCCGTATAAGCCTACCCAAAAACTGCTGTGTCGTCTCTGTGTTCGTCCTAGTTCTTTCAGGCGGCTAATATATTTCTGAAGTCCGATGTTTTTAATCTTTTTGCCCGAAAGTAGTGCACAAGTGTAAGCGATCGCTATTATTAATACCAGACTCATCAATCGAGATTCACAAGCATGACATCCTTCGAGATTATAGCCCCCCGTCTTACAATCTTTGAACATGGCTTCAATGCCACTTCGAGCTTGATAAGCCTTAAGTGCTGATGATAAACTGCCCAAGTTAGTCAGAATATACCAGCCTTCATCGAGCCGAGTTCCCCGATATTTGCGTTTCCAATAAGCGGCCAGATTCAAGGGGCAAAACCCTTTTTGCTTGGTGAGGTTTACCCCAGTGAAAAACATCTTCATACCGGGAGCTAATCCCAGAGAATCCAATCGCTGATAATCTTGACCTTGTTGTTGAACATAGGTAGATTTTTTCTGACGTAAAGCGAAGAACACGCCTTGCTCATCCAGCCAGTTAGCTAGCCGGACACTCCGAAACTCTCGGTCTCCGACGACAATGACGTAGTAACCTTTGAGCAACCTTAATACGGGAATAAGCAAGGCTTTTTGTTCGGCTAAGTTACTACTTCCTCGTTTGTCTAAAAGCTTCCAGTAAATCGGAATTGCTCGCTTCTCCCAAATTACACTAACTACAAAGAGATTTTTGTCTCGCCATTGCGTTCTATCGATAGCAACTATTAGTTGGCTAGATTTCTTGGTGAAGCGCGTTCTCAAGATGTACTTAATTAGGGGAAACCACAATACGGGAAGACTTACCTGAGATACGATTAAAAATCGTTGGAGACGGCGACGGCGACTTTCAAATTTAATAGGTTGTGGGAACAAAGCTGCCAATCTTTCAATTCGGACTTGTTTATGCGCTTGGAACAGCCAAATTAAGATTTCAAGGGTTAGACACTGAGCAGCACTCAGTTGACTTTGAAAACAGGTTTGGTAGACTTGAGGTAATATTTTCATTAAATCGGTCTTGTTGACAAAATGAGACCGATCTTTTTTTACCACAAGTTGTTTCAATTTCTCTCTGGCATGGCTTCTAGCGGAGTGGTCACCCCGTCAGGTCATTGGGATTTACCTGCTTTTCTAGTGACAGTAATGTTGACAAAGTGCGACATTCTTAGTTTTATCCAGATGTCGATCTTTGTCAACATTTACGAGGTCATAAGCCTTTGACACAATCAGAGGCATGGGAAAAGCGGGTACAGTGCTAAAGCGGATTTTGGATGCCTACGGCATTAGCCAAAATAAATTGGCAGTGGCGATGGGAACTGGGCGTTCCAGTATTAACCGTTGGGTCAATGAAAATAGAGACCCATCCGGTGATGCAATCCTGGAAATTAGAAGGGGGCTTCTGAAAATTGACCCTGCTGCGGCGGAGGAGTTTATTCGGCTGTATCTGGATGATTCGTTTAACGATGAGAGTCAGTCGTAGGGGATGAGGAGAGCGATCGCATTTCACAAGATGTTCAGGTTAGTTGGCTGTGCGTTAGCGTAGCGGCAAGCAGTGCATCGCCCTTCACATCTCACACGGCTACTAATGATTCATCTTCTTGCCAAACAAGCAAGCTATCAAGTTTCCCCGATTCTGCAAATGTTCTAGCAGCCAGCAGGCAACGCAGCAAATCAACACACATCTTGGCTGGGTAAATTCCTTCTTGTCCA
>NZ_DATNPA010000745.1:0-8303 GCF_036703385.1 Allocoleopsis sp.
GTTCTAGGATACTTGTCTTTCACCTACATGGCTGTTAAGTTGTCAAGGTTCAGTCTTTTGAACTTTCATCCTTGCGGCTAATCCTTCAAACCTAGACCTAAAATGTTAGGTTCTGGCTGATTTCTAGCCAACGAATCGCACAGATAGATGCATACCACTTGTCAGCTTTCCTCAAGATTCGCACCTGCTTGACCGCAAATCCTGCTGGGATGGGTCTGTGCAAGTTAATGGGGATTGCTCCAATCTTGGGCAGCTTAATATGAAGGTTCGTTACTGGGTTTTCCTTAAATTGAGGAAACAGCAACGACTTAAATTGCCCGTACTTCTTAAACCTGGGAAAACCGAATCCTCTCTCTTGAAAGTATTTCCAGCCGACATGCAACTGCTTAATCGCTTGTTGGAGAACCTGAGAAGGGACTTCACTCAATCTGGGGAATTCCTTCTTGGCTTTGGGCAAGTTGTTAAGCTGTTGAATTTCGCCCGGAAATTTCAGTTCAGGAGAGAGGATGTATTCTTTTTCAAGGGAGCATCTATCTACCAAACACTTGCGACTATCGCACCAATCCTTTATCTCTCGCAATGCATAGTTATAGGCATTACGACAGATGTCCATCCACTCAATGAGTTGTTGTTCTTGAGCGATATCGGGATAGATGCAATAGCGATGGGTGATTGTCAACATTCCAGTATTGTACTGGGTTTAATGACTAGAAGGCAACCTTTAAATGTTAATTTAAGGGGCATCGTTAGCGTTAGCGAAGCGAGGCGTGACGCTAGCGCATACACCTTAAATTAACCTGGGGGAGTCCATGTATCCTCGCGCGTAATTTAAAATTATGGCGTGGGGTACGCAATAGCTCCCCCAGACCCCCACGAGAAGATAACGCGGCCTAAGTCAATCTTGATCAACTACCGTTAGCTCACATCCCTAAAGCCTGATTGATCTGATCCAATAACTGGGTCATTGACAGGGAATGTCCACGCAGAACTTGGGTGGCGACGGCAGCTAGCAGAGAGTCGAGATTAGGCTTTGAGTCAACCCCACCCGTCACAACTTCATCCATCGATGACGGAAACCTCATCCCTACCGCTGGGCTATCGGCATTGAATCGATGATCCAGCACTAAAATTGGCGGTAGTTTTTGTAGCTGAGTCAGAGAAATCAGGCCGTTTACTAACGCCGATGAGTCACTGATATTTTTGATACGTATTAGCAGCAAGTCAACACTTTGCTCTTGGAGTTGATGGTATATTTCTGTCCAAGAACAGGAAAGTACACTTCTAAACCCAGCTGTTTGGAGGTATTGCATCAGGGCTTGAAGCCAAGAAGATTGAGGACTTAGGGATGTGGTATTTTTGGATTGCTTGCCCTGACTGCCTGCACCTCGCATCCCTCGGTTATGCCTCACTGGTGTTGGCTGGTCACTCCTGTGATGGGGTAAAAGTCCAAGGGGTAGAGTCCCATCAACGGCATCATGTCCCGTTTGTGTGCCATCTGCGTTTTGCAGCAGCGCGTCCCTATCGCTTCCCTGACTTTGGGAGGAAGCGAAGGAAAGGTTTTTGCTTCTGGCGTCTTGGGGGGATGAGATTTTAGACTGAGGATTTTCCTCGGCTTCCGTCAGCCCCCAATCCTTGATGTCCATCACGACAATGCTAGGCATACGACTCATCCCAGTCGCCACTTGAATGACTTGCACCAAGGCCGTCATTTTTGAAGCGTTGTCGGGTGCTAAACAGGGATACACAGAAAGACCTGGTATTTGATTGGCGGCCTCTGTTGTCTGGTGATCTAATGTTACTAATGGTGTGGAGATCAGCTCAGGATGTAAGGAGAGTTCTTTTAAGTAAGCTAGCGGGTCTGCAATCTGGGCCGCATCGAGCAAGACCACATCCGGCTGCCAAACACGAGCCAATAATTCTGCCTGGTCTAAATCATCGGCTTCGAGAATTCGGTAATTGAGTTCTGAATGCTGAAGATTCAGGATGTCTGTTAGTCCAGAACTCAAGATAGACGAGTCAGGGTCTGTCTGTGCATGGACAGAGGTTTGAGGGCATATCTCTACAGGACTCAGGTGCAGAATCGTCAAACCCTTGCTGCTGCTAGGAGGCTCTGGCTCTTCTAAGCCATTAAGGCTCTGGAGTAAGGCTTGCTTTTGTACCGGTAGGCTTAAGAAGCCATCTGCTTTGTTTTCGTAAGCTTGCTGTTTTTCCGCCTGTGTGGCGGTTACAAAAACCGGGATATGGCGGGTTTGGGCATCTGACTTAAGGAGAGTCAGGACATCCCAGCCGGAAAGTTGGGGTAAAAGGGGATTGAGTAGGATGGCACGGGGTTGCAAGCCACGGGCTTTTTCGATCGCTTCCATACCCGAACGAGCAATGACTATCCGATAGCCCAGACTATTGAGCTGTTCTGTCAAACTCTCCAGGTAGCAGGGAACGGTTTCGACGATTAACACCAATCGGTTGCGGGTTGGAGATGGGGGATTGGGGATAGAACACTGAGGAATCTCTGCATCGGTTCTCCTGACTTGAGGGGGACAGGGGGGTAGGAGTAGGGTAAACTGACTTCCTTCATCCGGTTTAGAAATAAACGAGATATCTCCACCATGCAAGCGAGCAAGACGTTGTGTTAAGACCAATCCCAGACCTGTTCCCTCGAAGCGACGAGTGAGGGGTTGTTCTAGCTGTTGGAATTTCTGAAAGATCAAGTGCTGCTTTTCGGGTGGGATGCCAATCCCCGTGTCCCAGACGGTGAAAGCTATCCAGCCTTCCCAAAGATTGACCTTCAAACCAATTTGACCCTCAACATCCGTAAATTTGAGGGCATTGGAAAGTAGATGCATTAGCATTTGGCGCAGGCGTAGATCGTCGGCAACGAGCATATCTAAACCCGGTTCAATCTCTAGGGTGAATGTCCTTTCTGGTGCGGAATCTTCCTCGTGGTCTTTCTCCTGCTGGAGTTGGCCCGCTTGGGAATAGGCGCGATCGCATACACTCTGAATCTGCACTGGCTCACAGGTCAATTCCAGCTGACCGGTCTCCATCCGAGTCAAATCCAGAATATCGTTGACCAGCGTCATCAGCTGACGCCCACTTTGATAAATTAGCCGAGCATAGCGGGCTTGACGTTCATTAAGGTCTCCCAATGCCCGGTCTTTCAACAGGGTTGATAAACCCAAAACAGCCGTGAGCGGTGTTTTCAGCTCATGGCTAATACAAGCGAGAAACTCATCTTTGAGTCGGTTCAGTTGGATTAAATCTGCATTTTTGGCAGCTAGTTCTCTGGTCACCTGCTGCTGCTCTGTGGTATCTTGAGCCAGCACAACGCACAGGTCGCAGATGCTCGGATCATAGCAGGATGCAGCCAGGTCGGATTCGTTCTCCCACGCTTGTGCGTTTTCTCCGTGGAACACCGCAGACGACAGCGGAATTTTGACAAACGAGAAGATGCGCTCCTGACTTGTGTTTAGGGTTTCGAGTGCTGGGTTCGATGCCTGCCGAACCGCTGGGGGCTCTTGATTGTTGCTAATCGATGGTGCTGATAAAATCACCTGCTGGGTAGAAACAGTGGTCGCTAAGCGGGGGGTATCAATAGCGCAGAAGTGCTGAATAGCCGCTTGATCCGAAGTTTTACACCGCTCTTTTGCCATACGGGGCACAGACAATAGGGATTCGCAAGGTGCCTTACCGACTTCACTGTGGAGGGTTGTGGAAGCATCGGGCCTAGTGAAGCTCTCCTGCCTAGAGCACGACTCACTGGATGGACAATCTAACATGGCAGCGGTAGTACGTCTGACCCAGTCCAAGTTTGGCGATATTCCAATCTGCTGACGCCAAGTGAGATTTTGAGCCAGTACTTGCCCTGTAGTGGTCTGTATGCTCAGGGGTAAGGGTAGGTGTTCTATTAGTTGCACCAAGGACTTGAGGTGAGTTGGCTGGGGTTGTTCATCCAAATCGGATGACTCCTTCTTGGTGAACTTGGGGGCCAAGGATTCTAAGAGCAGCCAGCTATTGAGCAGTCCCAAGAACTTACCTTCCTCGTCTACCAATGCCCAGTGGCGAGGGGATGACCGGAGTTCATACGAGGAGGTGACTGGAGATTGAGGGATAGCGTTAGTGTTCGCGCTGCGGGATGCGATCGCCTGCAAATGGGAGGTTGGTGTAGCGGCAGAGCTTGAGTGAGGTGGTAGCCCAGTTTGGAGGTGATAACTTCCGGGGAAGTTAGTGTAGCGGGGCGTTGGCGGAGTTGGCCTGTCCTGTGTAGCCCGCTCCAGGGGGGAGGGGGTGAGAGCGTAGTGGGACGCTGGCACAGTGGGGCGTTCCCCAGAGGGCTTGCTTCGTCCAGTCCAGGGATAAACGTCTGCCCGTCTCCCATTGAGACGGCGTCCCCCTAACTCCTCTGCGGCTGGTGTGCGATCGCCACTCCCTAGACCTGAGGGTGACGCGATCGCTTCGCTATCCACAACCGCAACCCTTTCGCGATCGCTAAAGCTCTGCTTCCCCTCTCCCGAACCTCGCCAGTCCTGCATCAGGCTATCTCCTGACTCTTGAAGGTAAGGCCAGAATTGGCTTAAACTCATCTGAGCTGGTAGGATTGCCAAGGGTTCAATAATCGGCGGCTCTAGCTGAGATAACGGCTTGTTGAAATCCTTACCTTTCATCGCTAGGGAAGACTCCCCTGGCTGCTGCATCCAGATCAAGTGGGGCATCAATTTCGGCAGGTGTACTACTCCCAAGGGACAATGTTGTGGGCTGACCACGACAATTGCCTCACATCCTGAAGAGCGGAAAATCTCCAGCACGTCAGCAAGAGTAGAGGTTTGTTTACAAACAGGAGTGGCTTGAGCAAATTCTTGGAGGCTGGGAGTTGGCATAGATTATGACCAATCTTGCTGAAAGATGAGGATGATGGCTAAAGCAGCAGTACCTCCTCATCGGAACTGAAAATGAGGCTAACTCTAAATAGCTAACCAGAGAAGTTCTGAAGCTAAAGCACAGGGAATCGGTACTGCTCAATTATTGCTCCCGATCGGGGACATGGATGGCCTAGCAATTACAATTACTTACAAATTACAGATGGCTTAAATTATTGTTAAGTAATTTCCTAAAGGAATTGTTAAAATGTACCCCAGAAGAGTGATGTCACACTGTCAATCAATCATTCGTTTTTTAAAACTATATTGTTTTGTCTCCCCAATTAACTGTCTGTACCTTGGTAAAATCTGAGTCCCTGGCTCGGTCGTTGAGTCAGATTCTGACCGACAATCGCTATATTTTGCAAGCTGCCACCTCAGAATCTGATTTTTTCGACATGATTGAGCAGTATAAGCACCAGATCGATTGCTTAGTTTTAGAGGATAACGACTCATTGCAGCGCGTCCTACAGCAATTGTCTAAGCAAGGCACGCTGCTTCCTGTGGTAATTTTGCTCAAGGTATCACAGGACATCTCTTGCCACGGTACCACTAACAACTCGCCTACTCCTACCCCGACGAATAATTCTTCTTCAGCGCAGACCCATCATCTGTTCCACTCCGCTGAAGTTCGCCTCGCTCTTAGCCAACTACCTGAGCTCAGTAGCTTTATTGACAAGGCGATCGCCCAGTTTGTCTCCCTATCTCCTGCCTCTAGCTTACCCCATATATCTACCACGGCTGAGATCGTCACCGAGCTATCCAATTGGAGTTTCCTGCTCCAGCAGCAACGTCGATTATCTGAAAAACTCAAGGAGCGACTCGGGTATCTAGGTGTGTATTACAAACGAAACCCTCTATTTTTTTTACGTAATCTGCCTCCAAGCGAGAGGCAACAGCTGTTAGAAAATTTAAAATCAGAGTATCGTCAGATTGTTCTGAAGTACTTTTCTCAAGACAATACCCTCAATCAAAGAATAGATAACTTTGTTGATAAAGTGTTTTTCGCCGATATTTCAGTATCGAGGATTGTTGAAATTCATATGGAACTGATGGAGGAGTTTTCTAAGCAGTTGAAGCTAGAAGGGAGAAGTGAGGAGATTTTACTAGACTATCGCCTGACTCTGATCGATGTAATTGCTCACCTAGGTGAAATGTATCGTCGGTCTATCCCCAGAGAGTCGTAAGAGCGGAGTTTAGCGATAAGCTTTAGTGAGGCTCTTACCCAGACTTTTTGTGTTTGAGCTTGTGCTTGGTCGCTCTTGTATTGTAATTCATCTCCTTGCTGATTGCTCATTGCTAATTACTAATTGTTAATTACTAACCTATGGGCCCCTTAAAAAAAACATATGTTCTCAAGCTCTATGTCGCGGGAAACACACCCAACTCCGTCAGGGCTTTGAAAACACTAAAAACGATTCTAGAACAGGAATTTCAAGGAGTTTATGCTCTCAAGGTAATCGATGTCTTAAAAAGCCCCCAGCTAGCTGAGGAAGATAAAATTTTGGCAACCCCCACTTTGTCGAAAGTCTTGCCGCCGCCTGTCCGTAAAATCATTGGCGATCTTTCAGATCGGGAAAAAGTCTTGATTGGATTAGATCTGCTCTATGAGGAGCTACAGGAAGGAGAAGCAGATTATTAGAAAATCCCTAAGAATTGCAGCTTTACCGTCTCGTTAAGGTAAGATTGATAGATTTCTTTTTTTGAGTAATATCTTTGTTTTAGACCGTAAATATGAGTCAATTTAACACCACTGAACCCAAGCCGGACGAATCTGCATTGATGGGAGTCCAGAAAATACGGACTTTGATCGAAGGCTTCGATGATATCAGTCATGGAGGCTTACCCGTGGGTCGAACTACATTGGTTAGTGGGACATCAGGCACGGGGAAAACGTTATTAGCTGTTCAGTTCCTCTACAACGGTATTACCTATTTTGACGATCCTGGTGTTTTTGTTACCTTTGAAGAATCTCCTACCGATATCATTAAAAATGCTTATAGTTTTGGTTGGGACTTACAAAAATTAGTCAATGATGGCAAGCTGTTCATTTTAGACGCCTCACCCGATCCAGAGGGACAGGAAGTTGTAGGAAACTTCGATCTTTCAGCTTTAATTGAGCGGATTCAGTATGGCATTCGCAAATACAAAGCCAAGCGAGTTTCCATAGACTCGATTACCGCCATCTTTCAGCAGTACGATGCCGCTTCGGTAGTACGGCGGGAGATTTTTCGTTTAGTAGCACGCCTGAAACAAATTGGCGTGACAACGGTAATGACTACAGAGCGCATTGAAGAGTATGGGCCGGTGGCGCGCTTTGGGGTGGAGGAGTTTGTCTCAGATAATGTGGTGATTGTGCGTAACGTTTTGGAAGGGGAGCGTCGCCGTCGCACCATCGAAATTCTTAAGTTGCGCGGCACAACACATATGAAAGGAGAATATCCTTTTACAATTACGAATCAGGGAATCAATATCTTCCCCTTAGGAGCTATGCGATTGACTCAGCGTTCTTCTAATGCCCGTGTCTCTTCAGGGGTTAAAACTCTGGATGAAATGTGCGGTGGTGGTTTCTTCAAAGACTCAATTATTCTGGCAACGGGTGCTACGGGTACGGGCAAAACCTTGTTAGTCAGCAAGTTTATTGAAGACGCTTGCTTAAGAGGCGATCGCGCCATTCTTTTCGCTTACGAAGAATCGCGAGCTCAGCTATCTCGGAATGCTTATTCTTGGGGTATTGATTTTGAAGATTTGGAACAGAAGGGATTACTTAAAATCCTCTGTACTTATCCCGAATCAGCAGGGTTAGAAGACCATTTGCAAATCATTAAATCGGAGATTGCCGAGTTCAAACCCTCTCGAATTGCGATTGATTCGCTTTCAGCGTTGGCACGGGGAGTCAGTAATAACGCTTTTCGGCAATTTGTAATTGGTGTAACTGGCTACGCCAAGCAAGAAGAAATTACTGGCTTTTTCACGAATACAACTGACCAGTTTATGGGTTCCCATTCAATTACAGATTCCCATATTTCCACGATTACGGACACAATTTTGATGTTGCAATACGTGGAAATTAGAGGGGAAATGTCTCGTGCTATTAATGTCTTTAAAATGCGGGGTTCCTGGCACGATACGGCGATTCGGGAATATACCATCAGTGAGGAGGGGCCAGATATCAAAGATTCGTTCCGCAATTATGAACGAATTATTAGTGGTTCTCCTACTCGTATTGCTGTGGATGAAAAGAGTGAACTTTCGCGGATTGTTCAGGGGGTTCGTGGCAAGTCAGAGGAATAATTCAGGATGTATGGTTGTCCTTGATGCGTCAATAAATTCTACGAGTTTGATATTCATAAGCTAATTTTGCAGAATGTAGTGACCGATAATCTCTTT
>NZ_DATNPA010000746.1:0-5430 GCF_036703385.1 Allocoleopsis sp.
GGCCCTGACCCTACGATTGAGAAATCGCATCTGTATCCTCGCACAGTTGATGATTTGGCTAATGATGCTTTTCTGGAACACGATTTAATTCTCTACAACTTTGTCCTTGACTACAACGAAGCGCAACAACGAAATCCCCGATGGCTTGAAGAGGTGACGCAAAGAGGGCTGAATTATGAAAGTATTAAGTCGGTGGAGGTAGAGATCGATTTTGAACACCGCCGATGGATGAGAATTCTTGATTTGGAGTCGGCAATTGAACTGTTTAAGGTCTTTTACTCGCTCTGTCTGACTAGTGATGAATTTGCGCGAGCAGTGCTATCCCTCCAGTTTGATGAAAACTTTGGACTCTACGTTAGTGCCATTACTGGAGATTATAACTGGAACCATGTCATTACAAATCGCCATCCTTTGGCTCCAAATAGCCCGTTTCATGCGGCTCGCGACCTGATGTTGCATGGGATTATTACAGAGTATCTCCACCGCTATCTGGAACTCCGCAAAGAGCTGGCAGTATCGTTAGATTAGTAGTCGCGCTAAAGCGCAATTACGCAGTTGATATGATGAGTGATTTGCCGCACATCACCTCATATAAGAGGTAAGATTTAAATCCTTAATAAGTCTCTTCCATTGGAAAAATATCTCTCATCAAGTAAGATTCAAAGTGCTTCTTGAAATAAAGAATACTCGTCATGTTGGGTTCATCACTTTCAGAAGGTGCATATTCATATATAGGCACTCTTCTTCTTACTAACTTGACCAACTTAGGCTCGAGTTGCTCAAATGACTCAACTCTTTGTATGGTAGTCTCAAACCTCAATCTGGCTGGATGACCATAACCCAACTTCATCCAAGGCATCCAAGGACAATCTCTAGCCCACTTCGCTGGAGGCGCTTCCTGAACACCAGGTCGAGAAACATGGGATGTAAAGTACTCAACTCCTTTGAAAGTTTCGCCAGGACAATAGTCAAAGTATTTACTATCTGCTGCCAAGGGGTGGGGATATTCCAAGGGAATCTCCTTGACAGAGGTTACATATCCCTGCCCTTTGGGAATCACTACTTTCTTCTCTTGTAGTGAACCTTGTACTAGTCGGTTTGCTATATGTACTACTGGCACCTCTTGTCTCTCTTCACTTGGTTTCCAGTAGGACAAGATTTCCTGAGTCTCTGGATGGCAAAATAAACCCAACTCTCTGTTAATTCGATGTCCTACTTCGCCATACTCGGGATGAGGCTTGAGAAATACCTTAGTAGCATTCATGCCGATGATGGAGAACAGTTTCTCTGTAGGCTTTCCTGGTTCTTCTGTCCAGGAAATGTCTCCTGACCAACTGTAGTAAAGCTGTAATCCATGATTCTTCCTGTAGAAATCCAGGGTACTGTATTCGTAGTCTTCTGAATAATCTTTCATGTACTTCCCTTCGGTTGTGTTGCAAAAATATTTTCAGCGTCACCGTCTCAACGTTCAAAATTTTCTCTGACGCTAACCTTTTAAGGTCGCGGAAAGTGTGGTTGCCACCAGGAGTACCAAGAAAACCAGGCGTTTTCTAAGATAGAATAAGCCTCCTCAGGCTTAGTTTTCTCCAAAGGAACAGACAACATATTCCACATACAGCGGAAGTCTCGCAATTCTTGGAAACCGAGTAACCAAAGTATTAAACGACCTGGCTTCACATCATAAGTATTTCGGTTTTGCCTAAATTGATCAAACGTTACAGTACTCCCGCCACGGGGATTCATACAGGAGCTGAGGTAAGCTTTTCCTTGGTAACTGAACAGAGCATGAAAGCCTACCCCTACCTTTTGACGGATGGCAACTGATGAAGCCGCTTGTTGCGAAAAAATATGCTTTTGCAGAAAATCCTTGACATCCCCTGATGAGTTAACAATATAGTGAATATCGATTGTCAGCAAGATGGGACTTTGTTGATATCGGTAACGTCGGCTCGCTAAAAAGTTCGGATCGTTAGTGATTTTTAACGGCATACTATCCAACAACTGCCACTGAGGTAAAGGAACAGTAGTTGGGAAAACAAACGGAGTGACTGCCGTCTTATTGCTGGGAGGAAACAGAATCGACTTCAGCAGAACGCACAAAACCCCAATAAAAAGAACCGCAAGCAGCCAAATTCTAACCGTTTTCCAGGGAATCATCTAAATTAGCAGGGCTGATATAGGTTTCTAAAACGATAAAGTTTTTCATCCTTTACATGTCAGAATTGAGTTGATTTTTAGGTGGCTTTCTCAGGATGAAAAACCAGCAGTACAATCCAAAAATAACGATTCCAATCATAGGAAAGATTTGGGAACCTGTTCCCAGGTGCCAATAATCAAAGGTTTTTGAACTCGAGTAGGCCACGAGTAGAGTTAAGATGGCAACACGAATTCCATTAACAATAAAAGCGATAAATAGAGCGACAAACGGGATAACGATTTTCTGCTTCCGGTTAATTTCGGGAAACATAAATATAAAAAGCAGAGCAAGTCCTAGAAGCTGAAGCATTCCATTCACTCCACTACAACCCGAAGCGACTTCTATCTTGGCTGGAGGAAGGAGGATAAAAACGCCTTGGCGAACAACGGGAAATCCCAAGCACTGCAAGATAAAATTGGATAATTTTGCGGTTAATAGGGTGAAATCCGCAAATCTGTGTACCACGCCCTGTGGGATACTAACAAATCCAAGGAGCAACAGTTCCTGCCAATACTGCTTTAATCCTTTGGCACCTGATACCAATAAAGCCAAAGCGAAGGCAGAAATAAAAGGTGAGAAGCGCAGAAAAACGTCATTTCCCGATACTAAAGCACTCTTGAGGAGTACTGAACTCAGGAGTGATGCTCCTAAGAAGCTGGAGAAAATGCCACTTTCTGTACTGAGCTTATCTTTCTTGTCCCACACGAGAGAGGATACAGCCGCCCAAAAGACCATACTGGTGCTGAGTAAATCTAGGTTGTTTGCCTTTAGAGTTAGAGTCAGGTGAAGCGCAATTAACCCAACGGCTATTCCGACTATCCAAACGTTGAATCCTGGTGCAAGTTTAAGCTTGTTCAGCTGAGCCATATTAGATACCCATTAACTCGGTAAATTATCCCCGAAGGCTCCAGTCCTTACTCTCTCATTCAACTGTTTGGGACGTGGGTTTGAATGAGGGTTCCATCAGAATCATAAACTTCTAAGCGCATCTGGGCATTATCGCTAATTACTTCCAGGGCTTCCCCTAAGGTTAAGATGTGATTGACAATACCCGCTTGAGCCTTCGAGTCGCCTTTAGTTTTGGCTACATCCGCTGTTTGTTTTACCAGCTTGGTGTAGGTCGGTGTCAATCGGACTTTGATGATATTGTTGATTACCCCAAAGTTGCAGACCTGAACTTTGGCCATGCAAGTTTGTTTTAGGTCGCTACGAGTTTGTTGTACCTTGATAGCCAACTGCAACTTTCCTTTCGCTTGCTTGAGCGCGTTGGAGTAAGACTGAACCAGAGACTGAGCTTTGCCATAGTAAAAGGTGTTTTTGGGAATCTGATTCATGTTGGTTAGGGCATTGCGCCAGTGACCCAATGCCACTGACCACTGATTATCAAATTGAGCATTTTTGGCGAGTTGAGCGAATTGGATTCCTTGCTTATAAGCGTTAGCAGCAAATTGCTCTTGTGTTTTCTTGTCACGCGCACTAGCCATCTTGGGTAAATACATCGCTGGCAACTGCTGCGCTTCTTGGTAAGCCATTGTTCCTTGAGGAATCTGCTTGAGGCGCTTGATGGCAATCTGCCAGGTGGCATAGACGAGTTGCCAGTGTTCTAACGACTGAGCCACTCCTTGACGTGCTTCAGCAATCAACGCCGCATCTTTCGCCTCTTGAAGACGTTGCTGAGATTGTCGCTCTTTGACTAATCGCTGATTCGCTGCCGCTAAATTCTGCTTGTACTCCTTCAGTTTTTGTTGAGCTAAGGGAGTAAGAGGGCTATTGCTTGGCAACTCTTCCAGTCGTGCGATCGCCTCTCGCCACAATCCCTGAATTTCGCCCCACTCAGCCACTGAATGAGGTGGATTGTCACTCTTCTGGGCGGCTCTTGCTGCCGTTTGTAGCGCTTTTACCATCTCCTCAACCCGTTCCGCCTGAGCTTGATATACTTTAAGTTGCTCTTGGGCTTGGCCGTGATAACGCGACCAAAAAGGAATGGCTTGTAGCATCCCAATCGCTTCCCTCAATTGCTCTTGAGCTTCCAAAACCTCTTTCCCAGACAGAGGGGTTTGTAACCGCTTCAAGCTCGTCTGGCTCAACTCCTGTGCTTCTGAAAGCAATGGACACGACCCAACCACGCAGGGACGAGTCAGAAGAAAGACGCTTGCTAAGAAAACGAACAAACTCAAGCCTGTCCCTGCTACCACCAACGGTAGCAGAGCATTCTTGGACCGAGCTTTCACGGGTGGATCGATTTCCTCCGGCGGCTCCTCCAAAAGAGAATTTTCTTGTTGAATCGGCTGATCCCAGGGGTGAGGGGAAGCTGGCTCGGTGTTCCCAACCTCAGAATATTCACTTGTCGGTGTCTCTACCTCGTGGCGATCGCTTGCCTCTGCATCAGGAGAGTCGGCTTCATCAGAGTCATCTAATGTCTCTTCCCCAAGTGTCGCTGTTGCCGAGACGTGCTGCTCTATCTTAAATGAGTAGAAGGCATAAGGCTGCTTATGCGCTTCTACTCGCAAGTAAATTTTGACCGAACTGCTATCTGACCACTGCTGCTCTTGGATTGTTTGCTCTATGGAGCTAAATACTTGTTGTGAGTCTGGCAGCACATCCTCTCGGTGTTGAGCCAGAATCACCAGCATCTCATCCTTGAGCCGACATTGAACTTGAACAGGGACAATCGGTGACAGAGTAGACTGCAAGCCTTCCTGTAAAAGATGCTCTAACGTTTCTAAATTGTTGGGTCGCGTCGCTGCTTTCATTTGAACACACCATTCTTCAGGTAGTTGCTTTCTTAGGATGAGTTTCAAGCCCACAGCGACTCTTGACGACGGGGCGGCTGTGAATTAACCCACCCGTATTTTTATTAGTGGCTAGGACTTTGGAGAAACGATGATTCAGCCAGCCCATTCATTCACCGAAAACAACCCATGCTTGAACGTTTCATTTTGCCATGTTCTCCTGGCAGATAGAGGAAAAAGACTAGCTTCCGTTGGAATCATAGACAAAAAGGGGGCTGTTGTTTTGTGCGATCGCCATGCCTCCTGTCTTACATACACATATAGCAAGCCCAGCTTAATAGCAATCTTCTCAAAACTAAAAACTTATTATGACTCAATCTCTCCCTTTAGCTGAACAAGTTATCCTAATCACTGGCGCTTCCACAGGAATTGGCGCTGCCCTAGCCCGACGCTTAGCCAGTCAATTTTTGGGCATTCGCTTGGTACTTGCCGCTCGAAGTC
>NZ_DATNPA010000747.1:0-21662 GCF_036703385.1 Allocoleopsis sp.
ACAGTTCCAGCGCCATGATTCTGAATCAACTTTCAACCCTGTCAGCTGCTTTTGGTAGTAAGGCTCTCGCCTGCAAATGCCAAACAATCCTGAAGCATCTAATTCCTGTTTTTTGTTGCGAAATGCTTCCACTCTAGCCCAAATATAGGCTTGCCGTCCCCTATATCCTTTATCCTTGGCAGCTTTGTATGCGAAGGTAAACTTTGGGCCGGCTGAATTAGATTGATTCCACAGGTCGGTGCCCATAATAATTGCAACTCTGTGACTCTCTGGGCTAAGTCCCAAGTAGATTAATTGATTTTCCGTAGCAACAGATTGCCATTGTAATGCCTGAAGGCAGCGCTGGTCGGCCTCAGAAACAGATATATCTTGGGATTTGTTCCAACTGCAAAATCCCTTATTCGTAGCGAAGTTTCCGGGGTCAGTATGGCCTAAATAGATGGAAGTTGGTTTTCCCGTTGGGGTTAAGTTGCCTTCAGCTACGCCAATAGCGATTGAGCCAGGAGCTTTTTTGTTAGTAAATAACTCACGAATACTCAATGGGACATCAGTGGTGTGTTGTGCGAGGTAAAGTGGGTTGCTGGAGGGAGCTTTGACAAGAGTAACCAGTTCAAGTGCGATCGCGCAAAGCAGTGTGCCAGTAAAAAGGCGTCCGATCCAAACAGCCCTCTTCAGTAATCGTTTGTACCGACGCTCTAGAGCTTTTACCGCTCCTTTTTTTACCTGCCTGCGACGTAATAGTTTTTTAGCTGGAGTACTCGTGCGCTGTGGTGGTCGCTCAACGGGCGGGAGTGGCTGGCCTGAGGGGTTGTGCGAGTGCCAAACTTCCTGATAACGTTGGCTCCAAAACTTAGTCTGCTCCTGATAGTAGTCACGCCAGTATTCGGCAATCTTCAACGGGCTATCCTGGCGGTAAATAACTTCCCACCCAGCACTACTGGGATACGAGCCAATATTCCATGTTGTTGTAAAAATCTTCACCGCTTCTTGTCTGCATTCCTCTTGGGAAAAATAGCCGTAGACGATCAGCTTTTCTTCCCCAGTTCTCCTATTAACCATCCAGCACTGCCAAGTTAAGTTCGTCTGGTGACTACCCGCCTGATCAATTTCTGATTCTTCCATAGCGAAAAGCACTACTCAGGGATGCTGTTTTATTCACTGTTCACTGTTCACTGAAAAGGCGATCGCTCTTCTGTCCCTTTTGTAGCAGGGTGAGCCATGTCTACCACAGTGCAAGAGTCTCAGTCGTATTAGTAGTGTGAGCAGTACTCACACTACTGTAGTGAAGACTAAATCACCCCATTAAAATTACATTATCAATAACGTGGATTACACCATTGTCTGCTTCGATATCTGCGGCTACAACGGTGGCATTTTTCACTTCAAAACCATCAGAAGTATCAATCCTTATCGGTGAACCTTCAACCGAAGTCACTGAATCCACTTTTTCCAGATCAGCTTTTGTCAACTTGCCAGAGACGACATGATAGGTCAAAATCCTAGTTAGCTGGGGAATATTCTGCAACAGAGTTTGTATAGTTCCTGGGGGTAGTTTGGCAAAGGCGGCGTCATTGGGGGCAAAGACAGTGAAAGGTCCAGGACTTTTCAGTGTCTCTACCAATCCAGCTGCTTTAACAGCTGCCACTAGGGTTTCAAAAGAACCAGCGCCAACGGCAATATCAACAATGTCAGGCATTCGTTTATCCTCAATTTATGGAAAAATACCTTAATTAAAAAATTGTAAAGCACTTGTGAACGTTTGAAAAATAGTGGAAATAAGATAAGGCATAGGGTAGCGAGAAAAAAGGATGGCGGTTGAAAAATATCTAGTTTTTTGCTATTGATGAAAACACTTAGTTAAACTCTTAAAAAGCTCGATATACAAGGAATAATAATACCGATCATTTAAAAAAACTATAGTGAAAGTTTTAATATAAGGATTCTAATTTTTTTATAATAGGCTCCTCTTTTCCTCATTAACTCTCTCGGCGTCCTTTGTGGCTCTGTAGGACGCTGCGGCAAGCGGCTACGCGTCTACGTTCATGATTCTTACAAATCAAATAGGATTTCTATCGATGTGATTGAACCTAGGCGAATAGGCTAAAATCTGCTCAAACCCAGTATTCGGCTGTATAGGTGTTGAGGGGAAAGGAAATGGTTTGTCTAAAGGGCTTGTTGGCTGGACTAATCGGCGTTACTGTGGGGTGTGTTGCTAGTGTCGCAGGTCTTGCCGCGATCGCAAAGCCAGCATCCGCTCAGGCCGCCTATGGGAGTTATGTTGGTGCTGGAGCTACATTTGGCATCACCGACGGACCACAGGACAACGGTCGGCAAATCGGGGGAGTGCTGGCTGTACGCTACAAACTCCTGGAAATTCCTGTCTCCTTCCGAGCACAAGCTTTGATAGGCTCTGGCACCGCTGTTGTGCCAACGATTTCCTATGATGTACCCCTAAACTGGCAAACAGATGCTTACCTGGGAGTAGGAGCAGCCTTTGCTAGCGGGAGTACACCTTCACCTGTGGGAGATAAGACCAGCTTGGCGCTGCAACCGGGTGTAGATTACGTTGTCCCCAATAGCAACACCGTTCTTTTTGGCAATGCCATCATTGCTTTCGACGCCTATCGGAATGGGGGAGGAACAGCCGTATCTGTTCAAGGCGGCGTTGGGGTGAGATTTTAAGAACTCCTGCTCAAAAGTGACCGGATACGTTCTGGTGGCCAGTAGATTTTGTAGGCTTGACCCACGATATAGTCCTGTTGCAGAACCCCCCAAATATGGGAGTCAAAGCTGTTGTTGCGATTGTCACCCATGACAAAATATGAGTCAGTAGGCACGCTCACCGATTCCAACTCATAATTAGGGGGTTCTGCAATGTAGGTTTCTTGTAGGGGTTGGTTGTTAATATAAACCATACCATTGGTAATGTGAACTCTTTGCCCAGGTTCACCAATCACGCGCTTGATGAAATATTCTGCCTTGTTTTTGCTTTCCTCATCCTCTAACTGCTTCACCGAGTCAGGTACTTTGAAGACGACCATATCTCCTCGTTGTGGAGAGTAATGACTGGATTTATGAACGAAAATTCCGTCTCCTACCTGGAGCGTCGGTAACATAGATGTACTGGGTATTTCAAAACGTTCTATGTTTTCCTCAATCCAACTGTGAACAGAGTTGCCCATGAGTCCAAAAACAAGGACGAATAAAGCCAAGACAGTAATCAAACCCTGCCTTTGTCTTCGAGACTTGGGAAACGCGACAAAAGCATGGTAACAGGCTACGGCTGAGATGATAGGAATGAATACAATTAAGTTGGAAAAGATACGGGCAAGGCTGGAACAAATAATAATCAATGACAGCAGAAGGCCACCAACTACGGCTTTTTCGAGATACAGCTGACCCAATCCTGGTAAGATTCGCGAGAGAAAAACGGCAAACCAGGGGTCTTTGTTAATTCTGGGAATTTTTTCAGATATCTGTACCTTCAACTGCTTTTGGGCACAGAAATAGGCATCATATAGATTCCCAATATAGATAATGACAATGGGGAATAAACAGCCCACTCCAGTAACCGTATTACCGCTTGGACTAAAAATAGACCAAACCGCGATCGCAATTAGCAGCAGTTGGCTGCATAAAAATCCTAACCCCCTGATGTTTTCACCGACATAGAGCTGTCCAATCCCAGGAAAAAACATCGAGAGATTCACAGCTAACCAGGGTTCAGGAAAGTGTTCTGTGGTTTGACCCTCTGTAGCAATGAAGGGCATGGTTGTGAGCTTTGCATCCGTAAACTATCTCTGCTGGTAGTTTAACTTTAGCAAAAACGCCAGCAGACCTATGCTGTCGTTTAAGGTCGGTTCTGGTTGGCGTCACCCCTGTATTCTCGATGTCTATTTTTCAAGGGGATACTAATGAGATTTGACTGAAGGATGAAGGATGGCATTACTCCCTATCTAACAATAAAGAGAGCTAGGTTAGAGCCGTCTTTTTTCGGGCTTCAGTCTTCAGTCTTCACCTTTTATCGAGTAGACTTGCTCGAAGTAGCAGAACGATTAACAACCTGCAATCGCTGCGTAACCATCGTCATACCATCTTTACGCACCAATACAGCTGAGAGCCAATGGTCTTGAGGTTTGGTCGGAGCTTTCCCCAGTTTAAAGATTCCACCCGCTGGTAGTAAATCCAGCTTAAATTCACTCGGTTTGGTATAAAGTTCGGGCTTAATCGTATCTTCCAACGCGGCTCCCAGGAGCAAGTTATCCCCTAAGGGTTCCTTAACAATGACATCAAAGTTAAACGACTGACCAGGACTTACCTGCTCCGGTAACTGCACGTCTATCGTGGGAGGATTCGCGCCAGACATTTGTTGTGTTCGCTCTCCTAAAATCTGCTGCTGCACAATTTTTTGGTTTTCAATTCGTTGGCGCGATCGCAAAGTCGATTCGAGTTTCAGCGTGGTACCATTACTAGGCTTCGTTCCAGTGATATAAGTAACGGTTTCTGCAACAATTCCGTTGCCCTCACTTTTCCAATCCTTGAGTTCTGTGCGGTAATTCAACTGGGAGTAGCGCTGCCAGAGCTGACTTAACGCTTTCTCCATTGAGCCGCGACTTAAGCCATCAGAATTTTTGAAATTACTACTGTAGAATTGCATCACACCCTGAACATCACGACGATTCGCTGCTGTATCGATTTGCGTGAGGATATCTTTAAGCTGAGGAGGTGCAGTTTCGGGGCTTTCGGCTTGAGCAATCACAGCCCATCCTACTGTTAAACCGACAGTGACGAGGAAAGATACTGACCAACTTCCAGGGAGAGACTTGGCAAGTGATGTCAGAGATTGAGAGAGCCTTTGCTTAGAAGTGACTGAATTGCGCATTGGGAAAATACTAGGGGATAGTTTAATAGACGAAATTAGCGTCTAAATGGTTGAAGCTTGGAGGCTACACTCGTCAATTTATAACTGATTTTCGATTTTACCTGAGAGTAGAGGTGTCCGCCGGAAAGTCTGTAGGACGAGACACCCGCGATTACGTTGTTGGAATACCCTAACGAGGAAGTCCGATGGCTGTATCATCGGCTGCGGCTAATCCGGGATGCTCAAGGTGAAGCGCTCAGATATTCCTAGCATGACGACAGATATCACGGAACGCAAACAGGCGTAAGAGACAGCAAGAGCCTAGCGCTTAAAATTGCCGGATTGGGGATTTGGGGAATCGAAGGAAATAGTTTATATAGATATAGGTGTTTGAATGCTATTGCAGAAGGATACTAGATTTGTCAATTTACAGCTAATCTTTAGATTTTAACTGAGAGTACAGCCGCCCGAAGGAGAACGAGAGACTTTGCATCACCCACCGATTCGATTGTTGATTGCTGCCAGCGGCACAGGAGGGCATCTATTTCCCGCGATCGCACTAGCCGAGCAGCTACAAGATTATAAAATTGAGTGGCTCGGTGTCCCCGATCGCCTAGAACGAGAACTAGTCCCCGCTCAGTATCCCCTCCATACGATTCCTGTGGAAGGTTTTCAACAGCGCTTTGGCCTGGGTACGCTGCGAATCTTCGGACGGCTTGCAAGTTCCATCCTACAGGTACGGCAACTGCTCAAAACCGGTCAATTTGATGGCGTCTTCACCACTGGCGGTTACATTGCAGGGCCAGCCATTATCGCTGCACGGATGCAGGGTTTACCGGTGATTCTACATGAGTCCAACGCCATCCCCGGTAAAGTAACTCGTTGGTTTAGTCCCTTGTGTAGTTCTGTGGCTCTGGGGTTTGCCTCAACAGCCAAGTCCCTACCCAAAGTAAACACTGTCTATGTGGGGACACCCGTGCGCTCCAGTTTTCAATCCCCTCAGCCGCTTGATCTACCCATTCCTGAAGACGTACCCTTGATTGTAGTAGTTGGGGGTTCCCAAGGTGCGATCGCCGTCAACAAACTCGTGCGTCAGTGTGCCCCTGCTTGGTTTGAGGCGGGTGCCTGGATTGTTCATTTAACCGGTGAAAAAGACCCCGATGCTAAAGAACTCCAGCACCCTCAATATTTCCCCATGCCCTTTTATGACAACATGGCAGGGCTACTCCAACGCGCTAATCTGGCAGTTAGCCGCGCTGGTTCGGGTTCATTAACTGAACTGGCCATCACGCAGACACCTGCTATTTTAATTCCCTACCCCTTTGCGGCTGAAGATCACCAAGCTTTTAACGCCGAAAGCTTTGCCAATACGGGGGCGGCTTTAGTTTTTCGTCAGGCGGAACTGACACCCGAACTGTTGGAAACCAAGGTATTGCATTTACTTCAATCGCCCCAAGTCTTGCAGCAAATGGCTCAAAAAGCGGCTGACCTCGCTGTGACGGATAGTGCGGAACGATTAGCTAACTTGGTGCGTCAGCTGGTACATAGCAAGTCCAGTGAGTTGAAAGGAAGCTAGTGCAAGAAGGCAGGAGGCACCGGAGATGTGAGTGAGGAGGCAGAAGGCTTTTATGAAAGAAAGGTTATACGGTAAACGTAGTAGCCTTTTTCAACTGGATAGTTATTTCCGCCACGCTGCACTAGTCACTATGAAGCTCACACTCGTCGCAACCGTTGCACTCCTGACTACAGTTAGTTTTGTGGCTCCAGTCACAGCGCAAGACTCCCAACCGATGAAGGCAGAAACGCCTACGGCTCAAGCTCAAGTGAATGGCGATCGCGTTCTGCAAACCTGTGTTCAGGAACAAGCGAATACCTTACCAAACCCGTTCCCTGATGTGTCGTCCAATCACTGGGCATACAAGGCGGTTTTGAGTATGTATTACTGTGGTGCCTATCGCGGGTCAGTTCCATCAGAGCAAGTTAAGTCATTCTTGCAACAGACTCTTCAGCCAACCAGCAACCTAGGAGTAAGCGAGTGGCGTTTCGAGTAACAACAATTCGAGACTTTGGTGGGTGACGGCTAGCGCCTAACCCACCCTACACAAAGCCTATTACAATTGGTGCCAGAAGTCAGTTTTAAGTATTGGACATGCCCTTCAGATGCGGGAGCCGCTTCTGTATGCGTGGCACTTAAAGTTGCGATTGCCGCATTCGTGGCACCGCTAGAGGCGATCGCACCGCTTGCAGCTATCGACGGATGACTATGGGCGTGCCGACCGATGCCCAATTGTATAACCAACGAGCACTCCCTGTTCGCAAGTTAACGCATCCATGACTCACCGGCGTACCAAAACGATTATGCCAGTAAGCACCATGCAGAGCGTAGCCGCCAGAGTAGTACATCACGTAGGGAACATTGGGTACGTCGTAGCCTCGACCGCGCATCCGCGTCGAACTATGCTTGGACTGAACAGCAAAGTTACCAGTAGGAGTTGGTGTGCGCTGCTTTCCGGTTGAAATTGTGAAAGAGCGAACCCTCTTTTTGCCATTCCATGCGGTTAATTGCTGAGAAGATAGGTCAATTTCTATCCAGCGCCCTGCACGTTGTTGTCGGGCAACAAGTATCTCCGGGGCAGTATCAGGCTGAGTTTCTAAGTTAGTCTTCCAGGCAAAAGCTGGGAAAGCCCAAGTTCCTAACGCCACTAGAGCTAGTGTAGCTCCAAGCGAGAACGCTTTCGAGCGAAGCGTTTTTGCCGAGAGGCAAATCCTTTTCATAATGGCCCACCATACAAAGCTATGAAATTCTCAGAGAGCGAGGCAGCCTTGATGTCTAAGAAACGCTTTAGCTAACTCGCTCTCCTGCACGATCATAGAACAGTCTACTGCTGGTGTCTTCTTTCCGTAACACCCAAATTCTCTGCCTCCCAAATCGGACGTTGTCTTTGGCCTGCCAGAAGTAAACATGAACTTGGGTTCTGATAGGATGCGATCGCGCAGTTCATAAGCTCATCGGCATAAAACATTGCATAGCTTGGACGGGCAGCGCCGGATGGTGTAAATATCTACAAGCGAATGGGCTTTAAGGAAACTTGCACTTTCCGAATTCACTCAAACAAAAGAAGGGTTCTGGGATATTAAAGAAGTAGCACCTAACATCTTTTTGCACTAGGCAGGCAAGAGCCTCAGCTATGATGCAAGTATTGTCTGCCGTCGATGAATTCAAGCGTTACGATGAGTTCACGCTCAGATAAAGTGGAGCTAAGCGCGATGAAAGATACTGCCCAGATTACTGGTTTTCATGCTCATATCTACTTCGATACCACGAGTCGTGACGCGGCGGCGCGTGTACGTGAAGGATTGGGCGAGTCTTTTGAAGTGCAACTGGGGCGTTGGCATGACAAACCGATTGGTCCACACCCAAAGGCCATGTATCAAGTTGCGTTCTTACCGGAGCAATTTGGCAAGGTTGTCCCCTGGTTGATGCTCAATCGTCAGGGGTTGGATATTCTCGTCCACCCATCAACAGGCGACGATGTGGGAGACCACACTGACCGTTCTCTGTGGTTGGGAGAGAAGTTAGAGCTTAATATCGAGTCTCTAAGGGCGAGTTAGAACAACTTAACAAGACTATGTAGCCAACAATGGTTGTGTTGAATGAGGGCATCGGCATGGGCGATCGCTGTTGACTAACCCTGTTGGGGTTGTGAGGTATCTGTAGTAAACACGCTCAAGTGACTAGAGCCAAATGATGGCTCTCCTCACAGGCAACTCAACCTAAGTTAGGTCAAATGTTAACCACCCTGTTCGCTCGATTTGCCAACGCAACTTATTAAAATCCTCTTCGTCGTTAAACAAAAATTTTGTTAAGGGTTTTGTGAAAAACTGCATATAGGGTGAGGTTTCCCAAGCTTCACCAAGCACATTTCTTAAGGCAACATATTTAGAAGTACGGCGGGTAAAATATTCTAATGAATTTTGGACACAATTTGTAAAATCAATGAACTTTATGTCACCATTTTCATCAATATACTCTAAGCCAGATCCAGTAATCTTTTTGATAGCGTCTCCACTATATTCTTTCAAGAATTTTGCACGGTACTTAGCTGCCATTTCCTCAGCTTTTCCATAAACAATCTGAGGATTCATCAGCATATCTCCCGCTTCGGGTTCTAATGCCTTTGTTGAGAGGGAAATTATATTTCGTTCAAAATCTAGGTCAAGGAGCATTACTTTCAGTTGCTCATTAACCTTAAAAATGCTATGAAGTGAGTCAAAGTGTTCATGAGAAATTTCCGTTATACGTAGCAGACCAACAAGCCCTCCAATATCAACGAATACACCGAAGTGCTTAATGTGGCGTACTGTACCAACAACGACTTTACCAACCTTTAGCTGCTTTATCTGCCGTGCAACCAATGCCTGATTGTGGCTCAAATTTAGACTTTTGCCGTCTTCATCCGCGTAACGAATTTTGAGAGGAAGTATCTCGCCTATCAGCTCTTTTATTGGTTTGTTGGTAACGAGTTCATTATTGTAGATACAGCCGCGTAAGCCCTCGATATCTACTAAAACCTCGTCTGTACTCGTGGCAACTACTTTCGCGTACACAGTAGCATTTTCTGCTTTCATTTGATGCAGCCGTTCCCAACCCAACTTTTCCTCAAGATGCCGGATGGAAAGGATAAACTGATTCTGTCCCTGTTCTGCGCCAGAAGTGATAATCCAAAATTCACGGGTTTCATGTAGCTCTAATACTTGTTCAGGAGTGTCAATACCAACCATTGATATCTCCTGAATTGGGAGATAAGCAAGCGTTTGAGTTCCAATATCAATCAGAGCGCCTGTTGGCTCCAAACTAACTACAGTACCGATGACAGTTTCGCCTGAACTAAAGCTAGGTGAACAAGAGTTCAAAAGTTTTGGCGGCTGAACTACCGCACCTCCGGCTTAGAGTTTAACATTTTTCACATACCCGAAAGGGTTGTACAGTGAGAGGTAGCTGCGTTTTAACCAAACCGCCCAGTTCCGTAGCTAAATTGAGAGCGATCGCGAGTACCGTAGAAGTAAATCGTCATCTTTTGGTCGTTAGGGGTATTGTGTTTTCTGGTGTACTCATTGCGGGGAATTGATCTCCCTTCCTTTGAGGGTTGGGTTGGGGTGGGGTAAGAATAAGTGGCAACCCGATCTGAGTTAGCCAAAACACAGAACAAGGTTAAGATTGAGCCAAGCTAGCTCTGATTGACGATGGTATCTGCCTCTACTCCCTTCTCTGACATTCAGAATCATTGGGCACGCTTATTCATCGAAGCCTTAGCCCAGCGTAATATTGTGAGCGGGTTTCCCAATGGAACATTTCGCCCCAACAACTCAATGACCCGCGTTGAGTTCGCGGCTATTATTGCCAAAGCCTTTACGAGACCTTCAAAGCGGCAGTATGTTGGCTTTGTCGATGTGCCTTCTAACCACTGGGCCGTCCCTTCCATCCGAAAGGCTTACGAAAGCGGGTTTATCAGCGGCTTTCCCGATCAGCACTTCCGCCTAAACGATCGGATTTCTCGGGTACAGGTTTTAGTTTCCCTAGTCAGTGGCTTGGAGATGGCCTCGAAGGTCAAATCTGACCTGATGACAGGACTCCCAATCATTTATCAAGATGGGGTTGGAATTCCTGGCTATGCTAAGGATGAGATTGCGATCGCAACTCGTGCGGGACTGGTAGTCAACTACCCCAATGTCAAGTTACTCGGCCCCAATGTAGCAGCCACTCGTGCCGATGTCGCGGCGTTTATCTATCAAGCTTTAGTGTATCTGGGTGAGGCTCCTGCGATTCAATCAAAGTATACTGTGGTTCCCCCAGAGCCAGGGGTTCCCCTTTACAAGACTATCAACCTGAGTCATCGCCGGGAATTTCGAGGCGCGTGGGTGGCAACGGTGTGGAACAGTGATTGGCCCTCAAAACCCGGACTTCCAGCTGAACAACAGAAAACTGAACTGCTCAATATCCTGTACCGATTACAAGCCCTAAATTTCAACGCCCTCATCTTGCAGGTACGACCCGAAGGGGATGCTCTGTACGCCTCTCAGTTAGAGCCTTGGAGTGGTTGGCTGACAGGAACACAAGGGAAAGCACCCTCACCCTTTTATGACCCGTTGGAGTTTGTGATCGCAGAATGCCATAAACGCAACATTGAACTTCATGCTTGGTTCAACCCCTATCGTGCCAAGACTACCGCCAAGCCAGGTGGAACGGTTCGTCCTCACATCACCATCACTAATCCCGAATACGTTTACAAATGGGGTAATCAGCTGTGGATGGACCCAGGCGCGAAAGTCATTCAGGATCGGGCTTACAATGTGATGCTCGATGTCGTGCGGCGTTATGATGTGGATGCTATCCATCTGGATGACTATTTCTACCCCTACCCCATTGAGGGAAAGTCCTTCCCTGACAGCAAAACCTATTCGGCTTATAAAGCGGCTGGGGGTAAACTGAGCGTGGGCGACTGGCGGCGCGACAATGTGAATAAAATGGTTCAGCGCCTATCGGCAGGGATTAAAGCGATAAAGCCCCACGTCAAGTTTGGCATTAGTCCGTTTGGCATTTATCGACCCGGACAACCGTCTCAGATTACTGGACTAGATGCCTATAATGTGCTTTATGCAGACTCCAAAAAATGGCTGGAGCAAGGTTGGGTTGATTATTTAGCGCCACAACTTTACTGGAAGATTGACCAAAAAGCGCAGAGTTATCCTGTGTTGTTGAAGTGGTGGACGGAGGTTAACCCCAAGAAGCGACATATTTATGCGGGTAACAATATATCGCTATTGGATGGCAAGAGTTGGAAGCTTTCGGAGATTAACAAGCAGGTTGAGATTACTCGCAACTTGAGTGAGAAGTTTTCGCTGGGGAATATCTTCTTCAGTATGAGTTCGTTCACAGCAAATCGTCAGGGTATCTATAACACCTTCAAGTCTTCAGTTTATGCCACCCCTGCATTGGTACCCGCGATGGCATGGCAAGATAGCTTACCCCCGTTCCCGCCAGTGGGACTAACCGCAAAGAACCGCCAACTGTCTTGGAAGGCGGCTGATAATCAGGATGTTCGTGCGTGGGCGCTTTATAAGCAGAGTGCTGGTAAATGGACGATTGAACGAATTTTACCAACGGCGACAAGGGTAGTGACGGTTGAACCGGGAACTTATGCGCTGTGTGCAGTGGATAGGATGGCGAATGAAAGTGCGGGAGTGGTTGTCACAGTAAATTGATATAATTTGCATCCTTTGTGCTTTAGTGTTATGAACATGCACTCGCACAATTGATCAATTTCTTCGGTTCATCTGCGAGCGAATGCCTGTTTCTCAGGACAATTTGCGACCGTAGTTGTACTCTTCTTTTTCGCCTGAGCGATCAATAATCGCCCAATGTACTGTGTTGAGTTCAGGAATTTGTAACATAAATATCCAGTTAGCTTCTATGCTTTCCCCTCTTGTTGGGAGCATCGGTGTCTCTGGGGTACACAGGGTAATTTTAGTGGTGGGTTTTTCCATATAGTGGTAAGCCGAGGATACGTGATCGCCATTAAAATAGGCGTATGGTACACCCACAGCAGCAGCTTCTTCAGCGATCGCGTCGTAAGCCGAGCCTTCTTCTCTGTTGTCATTTTCAAAGCTATCGTATGCCAAACTTAATGCTTCCTCAAAAGTTACCTGACCGCCTAAAGCTTTCTGTGCCTTAATCGCTTCTGGGTCTGCCTCTAGGATCAGATTGTCATAGCCAAGGGATTTTGTCAGATTAGATAACTTCTGACTGTGCTCAGTATAAGCATAGCTAGACATCAAATTTCCTTGAGCATTATAGAGCCGTCCCTCATCTGAAGAGTTATTCCAAACAGAGCGTTTGCTACCGAAAGAGAAGCCGCCTGACTCAGGATGCACCTCGTTAGTATAAACTCGACACTCAGCTCCTTTTTTCAATACTGTCCCTGTGGGAAAAGAGAATTCCTGATTGCAATTTATGCCTTGAATTTTCCAGCCTGATATATCTATATCAACCAGACTCTCGTTGACAATAGCGATATATTCGTCCGCCTCTGTGGATTTAACACTTCCATCTGAAAAAATCCTGCTTATCCTGACGTGGGGTGTCGCCTTTGAGAGATCGAGTATTGCATACAACCCTTCTCCATCAGGACTTTTGACGAGAATTTGATTGGCTTGCTCGTCAGCTTGGAAATCTATAATTGAACTGCCATTGCGTTGATAGAGAGATTTAACTCCAGCAAAAATCGGATGCTCGCTATTAATGGGTTGATTTCCTGAAATCCCGTTATAGCCCTCTTTAAACTGTAAACCAACTTCCCAAAGAAACCAGTTAAATTCATACCCTGTAGCATAGTCTTCATCTTCTGTCTCGGCAGCTAAGTAAACGCTCCCTCCGGCGCTAACCAAATCTCTGAGTATATCGTCATCAATACTTGTTTGATATGTAAAAATGGCATCCACATTTTCTGGGATATCATATCCAATAGTCCATATATGACCAGCTTTAGTCATTGTCTCTGCTAAAGCCGATTCAGATTCGCGTCGCTCCGGGTCAGAGTAAGAATGAAACTTGCCTGGACGACCGCCCGTAAACCAATTAGCAATATTTTTTGCAAAAATTGCCGCGTCAGGAGATTTTTCAAATCCGAGGTTACTTAAAGTTAAAGCATCATTAGCGAGAAATATTTTGCCTAGTTTTTTGTTCATTTTAGTGGTTTATAAGTTTTTAAAATAGCAAAGCAGTTGAGTTTTTATTACAGATTTAAACGAAATTCTAGAGTTAGGTAAGATTAGAGCGATCGCATTAATCATCAAATGCGATCGCAGAAAATTGTTCTGTACAGAACTTATCTGTGAGGGGAAATACCTGTCACAGTAAGTTGAATTCTAGACCAATTTTTTGATATCACCATAAGCGCGGTAGAAGCCACCCCGTGCAGACTCGCGCACCTCTTGGACGAGATAGCGATCGCCTTCTTTACGAATATCCTTGGGAAACTGTACATTCCAACTGGGGTTATATCCTGGCGAGATAATCCGAACTCTCAATTTACCCCCCTCCCGGAAGCACTCCACAATTACCCCTTGTGTTGTGTCGGAAGTCGTTTCCAACGTTGCCGAGGGGGCAGCACCCTCTCCTTTGGGGGCTTTAATCAGAGTCGCTGGGGGAACTGTACCCGCTTGGGCGGCAGCAATAGCCGCGTCACTGGCATCAATACAGGCTAAAGAACCATCCGTTGTCACAATATAAACACGCTGATCAAAAAACTGCATCGAAAACGCCGAACCGCAACCTGTACCCAGCTTCCACAGGCGTTCTCCTGCCTGATTAAAGCAATAAATCGAAGAACTGTTATCTCCCGCGAAGACATATTTGCCATCACTAGCAGTCGCGCAGGAGTAAACCGCTGCATCACAGGAATAAACGGGGCCTACTTCACCCGTCTTGCTAAAGCAATAAACCTTCTTATCACTCGTGCCCGCATAAACAGCCGAGGCTTCTTGCCACCCAAACAGAACACTCCCTTTGGTTTTTTGATGCCAGAGCATCCGGCCTTCTTTGGCATCATACATGGTTACACCTGCACTGTGACCGTGATAGACACCTGCATCATCACAGCGTACCATCCAGCCACTCTGGCCTTGACTCAGACGTGTCCACTGGGATTCATCATCATGATTAATGGTTGTTACACCGCCGTTCGCGTCAGAAACGCCTAAAACGCCATCGTGGATATCCAGCCAGAAGATATCGACATTTTCATCAATGGTATAAGCGAGTCGTGGTAACTTACCGGTCAGGTCGTAGACATTGCCATCATCACACCCGGCGTAAATCCAAACATCATCAGCAACCAAACATTTCACACCATCGGGGAGTTTAAACTGATTGAGGACTTGTCCTTGAGGATTGAGGGCAAAAACTTTACCCGCTTGGTTACCCACCCAGCAGCGTTCAGCATCGATAAAGATACCAAAGGCGGATGAACCGGAGGCAAATTTCCAGAGGATAGGGGCTTGTTTGGCTGTTGAGGTAGTACTGGTGACTTGGCGGCGTGTCACCGGACGCTTCTGGCGCACACCGATGACGGCGTTTTCATAGCCTTTTTTCAGCTTTTCATTAATCTTCTTCGTGGCGTCTGCTTTCGCTTTTTCAGGAGTAGGGTAGGTTTTGCTCTGAGTCTGTCCCGAATCACCAATTCGACCGTAACGGATGGTGACTTGTGTATCGTTAACAGTGACTTCATAGAATTTGTGAGCACTGCCTTCGGTTTGGGAAAGCTCTAAATAAGTCTTTTCTTCAGCCATTACCCGACTCCTCGCTTTTTGCCTACTGTTGGTCTATTTCTAGTAACGGTTTTAGCAAATTGCACTCTTTGATAGGAAGTTCTTTGCTTCTCGTAACCTAGATGTGCATGAAGCGGTAGCGTTAGCTACGAAGGAGCGTCGGAACGAGCATCGGAACAATCGTCAGGGGTCAGAAAAAATCGCTTTTTCTTACAGTGAGTGGGTGCGATCGCTCCCTCAGATTTTCGGAAATTACGCTTTGACGATCACTTTGTTGCTCTATTTACTCCCAACATTACAAGCAGTCGGAGCGGTCGCAGCAGATAGTAAAGGAAAGAGAGAGATTTAGGCAGTGGCAAAAACGCCCATTCCTTTTCGGTTGGAGTTATTGTAGTGCCCAGAAGGTACCGAACTTTGTCCACTAAACGCTCTCTGGCTTTCAAACGGAAAAGATGTTCTTCAAACGCTCCCAATGAGCTGTCAAAAAGCTGTTGGCGCACTTGTGTGAAAAGCGATCGCGTTACAGGGTCAGACTGAATCTTGAGTACAATCTCCTCTGGAAGGGATGTTTCCAGGAGAGTATGGGCGAGGAGAAGGCCCAGGCAAAGCATCCGTTCGCAGCCCAAAAGGCGGGACTGTTCTAGGACTTGTTCCCAATTGATATGTTGATAAGTACGGAGCAGTTCAGCAACGTCGCTGACCCATTGCAAGCGTTCCCAGCAGTGCTTAGACCCGTGTACGCAGAGGAATAGGAGCGCATCTTCGGGCGAAAAATTAGGGACTGTCGTCTCTGCAATGACTATTGGGTTAATGTGTTCCCACAAGTGATTGAACTCAACAGGGAACGGGAAATCCTTTTTAGTCAGTGACCAGTGAAGCTCTACGAATACTTTTCCATCGTTGCGTACAAAGTCGTAGGAGCCTTGATATTGAGCCGATTCCAGAAATTGCTCATATTGAAAGTAGGGTTTTTCCTGAGCCTCACTGAGCTGGCTGGGTGGTTGGTATCCTTGGGAAATGAGCAACTCTGTGGCTAGAGGCACATCCTGCTCAGGAATCAGAATATCTAGGTCACCAAATTCCCGAAGCCCAAGGTTGCCGTAGGCTGAAGCTGCAAGGACAGCTCCTTTGAACGGAATGGCGCGAATATGGTGGTCTTGGAACAGAACCAAGAGCTTGCAAAGCTCACTAGTCTGAAATAGATTGTGTCTGGTGTTGGAGTAGAAATAGTCTCGGATTTGGCTCCAGATGGGCTTGGGAACAGCTTCCGGACAGGTATTGTTCAGGCTACAGTACAGGAGCGGCATCACCCCGTGTTGGGCTGCTGTCTGGCTCAGATACACCCAATCAATGCCTTGTCGAAGTAAAGTTTTTATGCGCTCGGCAGTTGTGGTATTTATTTCGGTACGGGCACAGCAAAGGAGTAGCTCAACTTCTGGGTGAATAGTCGCTGTCGGTGCGTTAGTAGGTAGTTGGGGAATAGTTGTCATAAGCTGTTGTGCATTTAAATTACGTCTTGTCTATTCCCCGTTCCCTGTTCAGAAGTTGTCTTTCACCAAATAGTAGATGCACAACCAGACCATTTCTGTAGCAAGGGTACTAGCAGTTTTGCCAACAAGCAAAGTAGTACCCATTGCCAGATTCCTGTATTAGGGTTTGCAGAGCGGTAAAGCCAGGCATTACTTTCTTTAAGATTGTCTATTTTTTGTTTTTGTTTTTGTTAGAATTTTCTTTCGATGTTTTAGATTTGTCTTTGTCAGAATCTTCTTTCGATGGTGGTTTTGCTTTTGATGCCGCTTGTGCTGCGGCTGGGGCAGCGATTGAACTCACCATTGGAAATAACGCTCCCAACGCAAACCCACCCACTAACGTCGCCTGCTTCACCGCTTTCCGTCGTGAAATAGTTGGGGTAGATACGATTTCTTCCCGGCGATACTCTTTGATCAGGTGGAAATTTCCCAATTCTTCCAACGCTACCCACACTAAACCTCGGATATCTGTATCTGCGGATACCTCCAACTCCTGTTCCAGGAACTTGGCAATATCTTCTACAGTGTTGTAACCGTCACAGTAATTCCAAACTTTAGCCGCTACTGGGTTCAAACAATGGCAAACGTCTCGCTTTTGGTCGTAAACCATTAATTCATTGTCTACTTCTTGAATCAGTAGGTTTTGTTTACGAGCGATTGGTCTCATGGTTTTTTCCTCCACTTTTTATAGTTAATTACGCGATCAAAGCGTCCAGTTGCTGCAACAGCGCTACAGCCACATCTTGTGTTTCACCCCGCTCACCTTCCAGTGCTAAAACACCAGAGACAGCACGAGACAAAATCGGAAGTGCAAATTCAGGACGCAGACGAGCCACAAGGGTGTTATCTAGCAGTGCCAAGACGGCTTGCCCAGAAGAAATTGGGCTAGGACACCACTGCCCTTTTGGCTGATACCGTGTGTTAATAATCAAACCCACAGGTATTACGTCTTTTCCCGCTTGACCACCCAGTTCTTCTACTGAACATCTTTTGGTTCGCTCACCCCCCTGTTGTCGTATAGACAACGGCCTAGGATAAGGATGAACTAATCCCTCAGTATCAAAGACTGCATATTCATCTGAGTAGTACGTTGCTCCTGCTTTGACCAGCGCAGCTACTAAAGTAGTTTTGCCACTAAAACTACGTCCAGGTATCACGATGGCTCTACCACGCCAACCCACAACACCCGCATGGACGAATAACCGATGCTGTACTGAAACACCTACCCACAAACGCAACTCAGAATCCAGGATTTCAAAAATCTCCTCAAGTTCCTGAGTCCGAGTCAGTTCAGCCTGCTCATCATAAAGCCGATGATAGCGATTACTGCGATTATGATGCGGGGAATTTCCAGCAACGATTAGCGAGTACAACTTGTCTACAATAGGTGAGACGGATGGCTCCCATTGTGGGGGTAGGTAATTCGTCAGAAGCTCCAAAACACTTGGCTCATTTACACGAATACCGATACGTAGACCATAGATTATAAAAGTAATACCAGCTTGCCATTGTATATCCCTTAATAAGGTTTCGGTACCCTGTTTCAATTGAGGCAAATTTGAGAGTGGCATCTCTATTTATTCAGCCCAGTTCTAAGAAATAGATGAGAGAAATGGCGCTTTCCAGTTCAATGAAAATCAACCTAGTCTTTAGCTGCTACTATTAAATTGCTTGTAGTAATAATCTTTGCTCTCCTAGTCTCTTTTTACTTAGAAAATCGAACTATTCTTGCCAACGGCAAAGACTTGATGCAGTTAATAAATTAGCTCAAATAATAAAGTGAACTATTGCTGTAGAAGTTCACACATTAGTTGAGTTTTGCTTTTTGCCTTAAAGAGAGAATATAGCAAGATACGAGTTATTGTACCTAAAAAAATAGGATTAGCTTCAATCTTCATGAATTTAGGTTCGATCTTCATCAAAACTTCATGAAGTAAAGAAATTGCGATCGCACTCGCTAATCTCAATCCAAATCCGCCCTTACTTCTAACGTTGTTGCTGTTACAATTGCAATTCCGTACCATTGTTAGTTGACAAAAAAAGATTTTGTGTAATAACAACTTCAAGAAATTCTAGGTGCAGGGAAAGGTTCTAGGTTTGAGCCACTCTCAGAGCAAGGCGAGATATGATGATTTGTAAAGCTGACCCATCACATCCAGGCATCTATGCCATCTGCCGTTTCCCTCCAGAACGTCCACAAAACCTACGACAAAGTCCCCGTCGTTAACGACCTCTCTTTCACCATCGAATCGGGAGAGATGTTTGGCCTACTCGGCCCGAATGGTGCCGGGAAATCTACTACCATTCGGATGCTAACCACCCTGACTCGACCGAGTTCCGGGCAAATTGAAGTGGCGGGTTACGACGTTGTACGCCATAGACAACAGGTAAAACAGAAGATCGGTGTTGTATTGCAACAAATTAGTGTAGATGCCGACCTCACCGTCTGGGAAAACATGGAACTGCACGGACGCTTGCATCACATTCCTAATCCCAGGCGTCAGCGGTTGATTAATCAGTGGTTAGAGTATGTAGAACTGGCAGATCGACGCGATAGTTTAGTCAAAACCCTTTCTGGTGGCATGAAGCGCCGTCTACAAATTGCCAGGGCGCTGTTGCATGAACCTAAAATTCTGTTTTTGGATGAACCCACCGTAGGACTCGACCCCCAAACCCGCCGCCGCCTCTGGGAAATTATTCGTGATTTGAATAAACAGGGGATGACGATGCTGCTGACTACCCACTATATGGATGAAGTAGAGTTTTTATGTGACCGAATTGGCATCATGGACGCCGGACAGCTGATAGAACTCGGCACACTCCAACAACTCAAGGCACAACATGGAGAGGGATTGGTGATGAAACAAGTTGGGGAGCGTTTTGAGTACCAATTTTTTCCCGACCTCGCACAAGCCAACGCCTACATGGATAGCTTAGCGGATAAAACCGGTGTTATGGTTCGTCCTTCCAACCTAGAAGATATCTTTGTTGAACGTACCGGACGCCAACTGGATTGAGGGAATGGCGAATGGGTAGCGCTGTTTAATAGTAATATGATGAACACTCTCCACTCTACTGGTAGCCCTCTCTCCAAAATCTAAAATCCAAAATCTAAAATCCAAAATCGTTCATGCCTCGTTTAGCTACCCAGATAGAAGCCATACTCTACCTAAAGGGAAAGCCCCTCTCGATCGCAGAAATTGCTGAATTTGCCAGATGCGACAAGGACGCGACTGAAGACGCCCTGCTTGAACTCATGGCAGACTATGCCCACCGAGATAGCGCCCTAGAAGTAGTAGAAACACCTGCCGGTTACAGCTTACAGCTTAGGTCGTCGTTTCATGACTTAATGCAAGACTTAGTTCCCTCAGAATTAGGTGTGGGTGCTCTGAGAACCCTAGCTGCGATCGCACTGAAAAAAACTATTGCTCAAACGGATCTGATCGAACTACGAGGCAGTGGTGCATACCAACATATCCAAGAACTGATTGCTCTAGGATTTGTCAACAGACGCCGTCAAACCGATGGTCGTTCCTACTGGTTACAAGTCACAGATAAATTTCATCAACACTTTGAACTGGAGCAACTGCTCCCTCCCTTAGAGAAGCAGTCCCAATCTTGATAGGCTTTATTCTTGCTTTATAGAGAGTTTTCTAGCAAAATTTATTTCTAAAGAACTAGGATTTAGGGCAAAAATCAGAGGCCGCCGGACGGCACAATCGTTTAGAGTAGAAACTAAGTAAGTCAAACCTGAGATTCCTAATGGTATTTAACCCTGACTTTCTCAGTTCCCAACCGGAAGATGAGCAAGCTAACCCCCTGCTGAACTATCTCCAGCATCAATCTCCGGACGTTTTGTCGCGGGTTGCCAAATCCGCTAGCCCAGAGATTCAACAAATCATCTCTCAGAACGTTCAGGGACTGGTAGGGATGCTCCCTTCAGAAAACTTCAACGTCCAAATTACCACTGATCGGGAAAACTTAGCTGGATTGCTGGCTTCAGCAATGATGACTGGCTACTTTTTGCGTCAGATGGAACAACGGATGGAACTCGAAACAGCGCTCATCGACTCAGTTCCTTTGCGTCGAGAACCCCGTCACGGTGAAAAATCCGATAACTCCGGCAAACGCCCTGAGCAGTAAACGCTGTGTTTTTTGACATCCCTCAAGTCCCCCGTGAAACACAAGTCGGTTACGGGGGTAGCTTGCTCTGAGTTTTCGTCGGTTTGTTTGGTCTTACTGTTTGTGTTCCACTCTTAGGTTGAAAGTGGCTTTGCCTGTTTGTACTTGCTGACTCGCATAGGTAATAACAACTCGATTAACCACCAGCGGCAAAGGTGAGCATGATTACGATTGACAGTAAAAGACCAGGACTCAGCAGCAGTCCTAACATCAATAGGTCATGTGAACTCATCAGCCTAAATCTCCTAACGCCTCGTTTTCTACGCTAACGTGCTACACCCGCAACTTCTAATAAAATGAACAATTTGTTTGTAATTGCTACCTGGTCTATCCTTGCTTACGGAGTAATCGTCCTGTTGGGCGGCTTGATGGGATATGTCAAAGCCAAGAGTCAAGTGTCGCTGTTTAGCGGTCTAGGGAGTGGGATAGCATTACTGGTTGCCTGGTTCATCTGTCGCCAAATGCCCTTAGTAGGATTGGGATTAGCGACATTCTTGGGTTTGGTTCTTTTTACTGTATTTGTTATTCGCTTTTTCAAAACCCGTGCCTTTATGCCATCCGGGTTAATGATGGTATTTTCTCTTGCCGCTACCCTTGTATTTTTACTAGGCTTGCTCTCTACAGGTGGATTGTTAACAAGGACTGGAGTTTAGACTACGATGGCAAGGAGCGCCGATTAGACGGAAGTTCCCCCATACAAATGTACTTTCTCAGCTTTGAGTTACGGCTGAGTCGATTTTTCTTAGTCTAAAATCCAGTAATTA
>NZ_DATNPA010000748.1:0-9516 GCF_036703385.1 Allocoleopsis sp.
CTACCGCTAACACCTCATCCACAATTAAGATCTCAGGTTCTAAATGGGCAGCTACGGCAAAGGCTAAACGGACATACATTCCAGAAGAATAACGCTTTACAGGGGTATCAAGAAACTTCTCAACTTCCGCAAAGGCGACAATCTCATCAAATTTCTTTTTAATTTCTACCTTACTCATCCCCAGAATGGCACCGTTAAGATAGATATTTTCTCGACCCGTCAACTCTGGGTGAAAGCCTGTCCCCACTTCTAAGAGACTTGCCACTCGCCCCTTAAGAGAAATGCGTCCAGTAGTCGGCTCCGTAATTCGGCTTAAAATCTTTAATAGAGTGGATTTTCCTGCGCCGTTGCGACCAATGAGCCCAACGCGATCGCCTTGCTGAATCTCAAACGATACATCCTTGAGCGCCCAAAATTCTTCAATCGTTGGGTCAACTAGCCTCTTACCCGAAGACCGGAGAAGCTTTCGCCCAAACGATTTTGCACCATTAGCTATTACATCTCGCAATGAAATGTAACGCTCCTGCCTCTGGTGACCAATGATGTACTTTTTACTTAGGTTCTCAACCCGAATCACTGTATCCGACATTACAGCAATCTCCAAGAAAGCCCACAGCCATTAGGCGTGGAATTGCTGCATACTCCAAGAGTACACCAAATGAGTTTACAGGTGAGAAGAGGGATTCGTCATCCCGTTAGCCTTACCTTAGCAGTGTGCGTAAGTGTATGATGCACAAACTGGGTATGAAGTGATAATGCCATGAGTGCAAGCATCATCCCAGGAATCACAAAAGCGACCAAGCTGACAATCAGACTATCGGCAGGCACAATATTTTCAAGTTTATTTGCCAAGGGGAAGCGATTGACCCGTAAGCTTTTCTACAGGGCGCGAGGAGGATGATTCCATCGTTTCCTTAACTGCCTCACACAACAGCTGCGAGTATTGCTGTGCAATCAAGCCAGGGGTAAAGTTTGACTGTAGATAGCGACGTCCTGCCTGACCCATCTGCTTAGTTAGTTGGCTATCGCTGGCTAAGCGGCGAATAAAAGCTGCCAGCCCCTCAGGGTCGCCGTTATTGAATGCTTCTCCACAGCCAGACTCCTCAAGCATCGATCGCAAATAGGAATGTTGTTCGCAGATAATTGCCAAGGGACGCCCTGCTGCCAATGCCGGATAAAGTTTACTGGGGGCAACCAACCCTTCCATCCCAGGGCTCACGCTGACCAAGGACAAGTCACACGCTGTCAGGGAATAGGGTAGGTTTTCTTTGTCTTGGTAGGGCAAGAACTGGCAATTTTTTAAGCCCAGCTGACTCGCTTGTGTCCGGAACCCTGGGCGCTTAGCTCCATTGCCGATGAAGACAAACTGAATCGGTTCGTCTTTTAAGAGTTTAGCGGCTTCGAGGATTGTCTCCATATCATGGCAGCGACCCATATTGCCAGAATAGAGTACTGTGAAGGTGTCCACCAGATTGAAGGCTTGGGCAAACCAATTCTGATGTTTGGCGATTGGGGCGATTTGATTGGGGTCAGCCCAATTATGAATAACGCTAATTTTATCCGTAATTTCTGGGCATTTGGCGACAACCCGGTCTTTCATCGTAGTGCTGAGAACGATGATTTTTTGTGCCCGCCGCCAAACGTGGCAGTTGATAGTGTCCCAAAGTCGGACAGCCCAATGTTCGCGAGCAACAACTTTGAGTTCGACGGCAACATCAGGATATAGATCGTAAAGCAGGCAAACATAGGGTAAACCAAAAGTCTTGTGAACTAGGTACCCTAAAATGGGTAAGAAGGGAGGAGCCGTGGTGAGGAGAAGCACGTCGCCGCGACTACGGTTTCTGAGTAAATGAACTCCAGAACGCAGACAAAAAAGGAGCCCATTCAGGGCTTTTCCACGAATGCGCTTCGACCACAGCCGAGTTGTCCGCGATCGCTTGATCCTAACCTGATCTAACTGCTCGATCGCTGGAGCGGATTTTTCGTGGAATGCATAACCGGGCTGTCCTGTAAAGATTTGAACGGGCATACCCAGTTGTCCTAACTGAAGTGCTAGTTCTTCGATCAGCTGCCCCGTTGCAGCGTAGTCAGGCGGATAAAACTGGGTGATGATTGACAGTTTGATCCGTCTGTTATTCCGTACCAAAATATTTCCTTTACTCATTTCGCCTCGTTACTGAGTCGGGTGGGCTTATGAACTATCTTTCCCTTTTGCTGTTGATTTGCGATCAATCTTCAAAAAGCAGTGGGAAGCTTACCTTAAATTCCAGGATTAACGTATCTCATTGCATTGTGACTCGTTATGTCCAAGCTATCTCTACTAAATTCTGAGCCATTTTCCGGAATAGATCTGCTTAAAACTAATTACAAATAAATCGAGTGTAACTTGTGACTCTCCAAATCGACGTAAAGGTTTCCTCATAGGTTGCCTCGTTTGCTTACTCTTCATAAAAGCAATTGAGAATTTTATTTGACTGCTCAAGTTGTTTATCCTGACGGACAGGTTAAAGGCTGTATCAGTAATTGGTAAGAATTGATCGCTAGGTCTATCCTCAGCTCAGTTTCCCTGAATTTGAGGAAAATAAAGGTTACTTTTCTCACGCAAACTGTAGCGTTTTTGAATTATGGGTCTAGATGGAGAGTATCAACCGTTGCTACCGAACGACAACGGTAAGCAGCTATCCCAGCTATCTCCACTCTACACAGCGGAGTTGTCTGAGCTTGACCAAGACAAACTCGATCTGGGTAAGGTTTTGGCGATCGCACGTCGGCGATTGATCATTATTGCCGGTGTGGCGATCGCTGTCGCCTCTGGGGTGGCTGCCAAGGTCATGAAACAGGTTCCCAACTATGAGGGTAAATTTCAACTGCTTGTGGGACCCGCTTCGGGTGGAGACAAGGTTGATGAGCTGACTCAATCCCTCAGCAAAAGTACCGATATGCGCGTTGAGAGGCCGGACTACGAGACCCAAATTCAGGTCTTGTGGAGCCCTCAGGTGATGTCTCCGATAGTCAAGCAAATTCAAAAGCGATATCCGGAAATTAACTACGACATGCTCCGGAGCAAGCTGGCGATTTCTCGGCTGGCAGAAACTAAAATTTTAGAGGTTCGCTATCAAGATTCAGACCCCGAAAAAATTCAGTTTATCTTAGAGCAACTTGCCCAAGGTTACATCAAGTACTCGGAGACAGAGCAGCGAACCAGCTTAAGTCAAGGGCTGAAGTTTGTCAATCAGCAGACAGAGACGCTAAAACAGCGAGTGAACCAGCTTCAGCTGTCCATCCAGAATTTGCGGCAGACTTACAAAATTGTCGATCCAGAAACTCAGGGTCAACAGTTGACAAATCGTGCCGGCGATATTAGTAAACAACGACAAGAAACCGAGAGCCAGCTGGGTGAAGCCCAAAAACTCTACACTGAGCTACAAACTCAGTTATCGGAGTTGGGGGTAACGCCGGAGCAAGCGATCGCTTCCTCTGCACTGTCAGAGGCACCACGCTACCAACAGTTACTCAACCAGCTCTCTGAAGTAAAAAGTAAAATTGCCAAAGAGTCAGCGCGGCTCCAAGACGACAACCCGATCATGCAAAGGCTGCGTGATGAGGAACGAAGATTAGAACCCTTGGTGGAGCAAGAAGCGGCACAAGTGATCGGTAATGGAGCCTCTGGCGTCCCCAACAATGCCGAATCCCTGGCTTCTCCCAGTTCGATGCGTAAGGATCTGACCCAAAAGCTGATAGAAACCAAAAATCAAATTCAGGTTCTAGCCGTGCGTCGGCAAGAGATCGCCGATGCAGAACGGAGGCTGGGTGAGCAACTCAAAAATCTGCCCGTGATCGCCCGCCTGTATACCGATTTACAGCGGCAGCTTAGTGTAGCAACGGAGAGCTTAAGCCGTTTTCTCGCCGTTCAGGAGAAGCTGCAAATTGAAGAATCCCAAAAGACCCCTGCTTGGCAGAAGCTATCCGAGCCACAAAAGCCCCAAGCGCCCATCTCGCCTAACGTCCCGCGTGGCCTCGTCCTCGCTGGCATAGCAGGGTTACTCGCCGGTGCCGGTGCCGGATTTTTAGCGGAAAAGCTAGACAAAGTCTTTCACTCACCCGATGAACTCAAAGAAAGTTCGGGTTTACCGATCTTAGGCACCATTCCGTTTACAAAAGAACTGAAGAAACGTGCCGCAGACCCCTCTGTCAGTTTGATGCCAGATGAGGAGAATCGAGAGATTAGATTCAAAGGCCGATCTTACGGGTATAATTCCTCTCCATTTTTAGAGTCGTTCCGCACGCTCCACACCAATCTCCAATTTATCAGTCCCGATCAACCGATTCGCTCGTTGGTGATTAGCTCCTCGACACCCGCCGATGGAAAATCAACTGTAACAACTTACCTGGCGCAGGCAGCAGCAGCGATGGGGTTACGAGTGTTGCTGGTGGATGCGGATTTACGCCGTCCGCGAATTCATGAGACCACGGATTTGCCGAATGTCTGGGGACTGAGCAATGTCATTTCCAGCGAAATCAATGTGGATGATGTAATCCAGCGCTGCTCCTTTGGAGCCGCAACGCTTTCGTCTACGGAAGACAATTTGTTTGTGCTGACTGCCGGACAAATCCCCCCCGACCCCACCCGGCTTCTGGCTTCCAAAAAGATGCGGAATTTAGTTGAGCGCTTGCAAGAAGAATTCGACCTCGTACTCTATGATACGCCGCCTCTGCTAGGTCTTGCGGATGCGAGAATTCTAGCTGCTCATACCGATGGAATTGCTTTAGTAGTGGGGCTGGGCAAAACAGACCGCTCGGTGTTTGCCGAAGTTTTATATGGTTTAAAGACTTCTCGTGCTCGTGTGCTGGGACTGATTGCCAATGGTGTTAAAAACTATACGACTAGCAGCTATGAGCAATATCTCCGGTACTACACCCAAGATCCCCAAAGACAAAAGCTGAGTCGGCGTTGAACACAGCCAAGCGAGTAGGTCTATCGTGGTACTGGGAGGCGCTTTCCTTGCCCGATCGCTGTATAAATGCTGGTAAGATTACTGGCGATCGCACTCCACGAATAGCGACGACTCACCAATCGCTTGCCATTTTCCCCTAGTTCGGCACGGCGGTTCGGGAAGATGAGCAACTCTTGTATAGCCCTCACTAATGCATCCAACTCTCCCTTAACCACAAGTCCTGCCTTCGCCTGGGCAATATCTGGGGCAATTTGAACATCGGGTGTCACAATCACAGGCACTCCCGCTGCCATCGCTTCTGCCACGGCAATGCCAAAGTTTTCGGAAAATGAGGGCAAAACGAACAGATCACAGCCTTGAATCAATAAATCTTTCTCCACACCCGTCACAAAACCTGGCATGGTTGTCCGCTCCGCTAAACCCAGAGATGCCACTAAATTGATCAGGTACCTGAGATAGTCCGATTCTCCCGAACCCGCCAAAATCAGATGAAAGTTATGGTTGAGGGCAGCAAGTCGCGACAGTGCCTGTAATAGTAAGTCTGGGCGTTTCTTCGGGTGGAGCCGAGAAAGGAACAGGACTATCGGTGTCTCAGACCCAATGTTATATAACTGGCGGATGCGTTGTTGAGACTGAAATTGATAAGCAGGCAGATGAACCCCGTAAGGAACCACGAAGGTAGGGGTCTGTACTCCAAAATTGCGAACATCCCTGGATTCTTCTAGCGTCGCACAGTGGATCGCTACAGCTTGGTTGAGGTTATGGCGTTCGATGGGGGAATAGACTTGCTTTTTGAGGCGTTTATGATTAAGTGCCCAAGGGGTAAGCATTCCATAGGGCGTAGCGATGTAAGGAATGTTCTGCCATCTTGCCAGCGTAGCGGCACAAGTAGGAGCATAAGAAAAGAGATAGTGAGTATGAACTAAGTCATACTCTTTCAACTGTTGCCCCAGCCAGCTAGTTAAAGCCGTAGAGAAAATAAATTCCTTCATGGGGAGGAAAATTCGGGGCAAAAACCATACGGGAACATGCTCATATTGAACCCGTTGATATAACGGGACATCTAACACTTCAGACCCGTTATCATTAGTTGTAACAATTTCTACATTACACCCTTTATCCTGTAGCGCTTTGACGACTTCTAGCAGGATTTGAGTGGGACCCCCCTTCACTTTGGCCAAGGAAGGAATGACGTGTAATAATTTCATCGCTGAGGGTCAAGAGTTTTAGATGTTGTGATTAAGTCATATAAGGTTTGATTAAAGCGCTCTATAGAGAAAAAATCAATAACTTTTTGTCGCAATAATTCCGGTTGGTAAATCAGAGGGTTTGGGTAAGTGCCTTGTAAAATTTGAATGATCGTTTCTGCGATCGCCTGCACATCATCGGGGTCAACTAAGGCTCCCAGTTCCCCCTGACGCAACGCATCAATGGCCCCATCTTGGTTCCCCCCTAGGGTAGGTTTCCCACAGGCTAAGGCTTCTAGATAAACAATTCCAAAGCCTTCACCTTTGCTGGGCATGACAAAAACATCACAAAGATTGTAGTGGTCACAAAGCTCTTCATCAGGCACAAACCCAGCGAAGGTGACGCACTCTTGTAAATCCAGCTGATTAATTAACTGTTCAAGTCGGGGGACATCATCTCCTTGGCCAACTAGAATGTAATGAATATTAGGAAATTGCTGGCGAATTTCTGGTAAAGCCTGCAAAATTTGGTCATAGCCTTTGTAGCGATCGCAACTGGCTAAGCGACCAACGGTTAATAGGATAGGCTGCTGCGCTTCTAATCGGTAACGTTGTAGTAAATAATTCGGTTTAGGACTGAGCTTAAAGCGTTGGGCATCAAAGGTAACGGGTAAAAGGGAGATTTTTTCTGAAGGCAGTCCTTGCTCCTTAATTAAGCGATCGCGGGTATAGGTACTGATAGAAATTATCTTGTCTGCTGAATGTAACGCCTTAACTTTCCAGGCATCTTGGACATCCCAAGCATCGGTACCGTAAACAATAATCCAGTAAGGAATTTTCGTCAGGCGCTGAATCCATAGAGCAACTGGTGAAAAATGAATATGACCACATAAAATTACTTTTGGGCGCTCCCTAACAGCACCAAGAATTAGACTTAGAGCAAAGTGGCAGGTTTGTAAGATTTTTGGTACAGTTCCACTAAATCTAAATGAGATATTTTTTGTAGCAAACGTAGAATCAGGCTGACACTGGTCAAGCTTATCAAAAATTAATAGCGATACATTAGGAAAATGATGAGTAAATGCCTGTAAAATATCCTGCAAGTAGACTTGGATACCTCCTTTGAATTCAAATAAATTAGGAACCCAGAGGTGAACAGTTATTTTATTCTCATTATTTTGCATAATAAATATAGATAATAACCTCAGATACACACCAATGAACTTGACCTATAAGCAGTGACCTCTTAGCTCAAATCCCGATTAATAACTCCTTTTATCTACAATTTACTCTCATTCTCTTCTCCGTGTACTCTGCGCCTCTGTGGTTTGTTCCAAAAATAGATATTCACTAGGAATAACCAGTTTTAACCTTCAACCTTCTAACCTTCAACTCATTTTCAAACTAGATCTGCTAACAAATCCGTCATTTTAACTCAGCAAATCTCTGATTCGATTTGCCAAGCGTTGATGATATAAATTCCAGGTCATCTGTTCTGCTTTCCGGCGAGCAGCGTCACCCATTGCAGCTAAGTCTAGAGGATGGGAGTAGCACCACTCTAGTTTTTCTTTAAGCACATCTACATTCCGAATCGGTATAACAAAACCCTCTACGCCATCGGTTATAATATCAGAACCACCGGCATTCGGTGTAGTAATCAGAGGAATTCCACAAGCCATTGCCTCTAACTGCACTAAGGCAAGTCCTTCCACGAGAGAAGGTAACACTAAAACATTTGCCGAGCTATAGTACTGATTTAAGAGAGTATGGGGTACCGACGAAATATAGCGAACCTGGTCTGTATATCGATCGAGCCAGCCTTCAGGAAAATCATTAATTCCCACCAACAATAACTCAGCCTCCGGAAAGCTTAATTCCTGCCAAGCTTGCAACAAGTAGTGAACGCCTTTACGGGGGCCAACCCGACCAACAAATAAGGCTCTAAAACGCTGGTCTTGCTTAGGATATGGGCAGAAATAGTCGATGGGTGCGCCGAAGGGAATAACACTAATCTTTTCTTGTTTTACTCCTGCCTCAAGCAAGGAATTCTTGACAAATGAGGAAGGGATAAAGATATGATCAGCCAGTTGAATTTCTTGCTCTTTCCGTTTGAGTTTCCAATCTGGTTCTTGAGTTACCTGTAATGCGGAGGCAAGCTGAGGAAATTGTTCAGCTTCTTGAGATAGAAGAGTGTGGCTTGTGCGATAAAAGGCGATCGGTAGATCGTACAAACATAGGATACCCTGCTGTTTTGCCTGCTGAAATGCCGTAGCTGCACCATCTTCGTAAGCATAGACGGCATCAATGTTTTGGAGATGATGTTTGGCAACGTGCCGATCCAGTGAGAGATAGACCCAATCAGCCAGTCCTTGATAGGTAAAGCCGAAGCGGCGATACAAGCCTGTTTTCACAAATAAGATGCGCATGATTTCCCGCCAGGGATGCATCTGCATCAGAACACCTGGTGGAGGAACCCAGGTTCTACGTCCTAATTCTTGCGTGATGCTCTCTCTAAGGGTGTGGGGCAGTAGAGTTAAGTAAGATGACAAAGCACCTTCGGGATTGAAGGCAATGCTTGTAACAATTTCCTTGAGTAAGCCAGCTTCGGATAACGCGATCGCACCGTTACGCGCAAAGGGATTACCTGTAGGATGAATCAGAGAAATACGAGGATAGGACATATTCTTGCAACAGTCTTTGTTCTGCTTGCCAATTCTCTATTTGTTCGAGGCGAGGTAGCAAAAAGATAAAGCCGCTCAGGAACCAGTAGTGAAGCAAGAAAGTATGGTGAAACACTAAAAGACCTGTTATTTGAATCGCTTGGATCAGGGAGGCTGCCAGTGCTAACTGCCGCAGAAACGGCCTTTTCAGTTTCCAGAAGGTATGTAAGAGTGCGATCGCAAGGCTGACTCTCAGTCCATACCAAAACAGGAAACCAATGGGGCCTTGTTCCAGAGCAATTCTACCCATTTCTGCTTCGTGATACACCGTAATCTTTTCACCGGGAGGTAAATCAAGGGCTCGGCGTAACATTGCAGATCCCTGGTGTGTTGCCCCAGTGCCATAGCCATCCAGTTCTTTATATTTCATAAACTCAAAAGGCTCTATCAGACTGCTCACAACCCGATAAGACACATCGTGGGTCTTACTAGAACGATACCAGTAGGCTTCAAGGGCAGGGCGAAACCAGATCAAGGCAGCAATGGCAACAATGATCGCTGGCACAAAAAACTTACTGAGCAAATTCAGTGTACGTGTCGGCAGCTTCAATCCTTGCACAGCTAGAAAACCTAGCAGAAATAGAACAGCAGAAATCACACTAGTACGAGAGCCAGTCATGAGCAAATTCACGCTCACTAAAAGAAGCTCAATAA
>NZ_DATNPA010000749.1:0-6058 GCF_036703385.1 Allocoleopsis sp.
TCTAAGGCACTGGCTTGACTGAGTTGGACATAGCGCGGATCGCCGTAATACGTTGAAGTAAAGTTAGGTTGTAAACGCTCCACAATCAGCAATTTTTCCGCAATGTTCGGCAGCCCTTGATTAATTGATATCCAACTGTCACCTCCATGAGTAGACTGCAAAATATCTCCCGAAGCTGTCCCTGCAAAGACATCTGTATTGTTTCCGTTGGCAGTCAGAGTGGTAATATCAATCCCTTGTGAATTTGACTTGATTTTCTGCCATTTTTTCTCCTCACCAGATAAGCGCCAAATTTGTCCATTAGCCGTTCCTACGAAGATAACTGGATAGAGATTCGCTGGGATTTGAACCGGAACAAGTGCCGTAATCACAAAGCTTGTTAATCCCTCATTTATTTCTGTCCAACCCTTTCCATCTAGATTGGAACAAAAAACACCGTTCCCCGCTGTTCCAGCCCATAATTGTCCTTTGGCATCAATCGCTAAAGCCGTGATATACAGGTTAGTCAAGCCTGTGTTGAACGGTATCCAATGATAAGATCTTGTCTTGTTTTGAGACTCGTGGCTGGTAAACTGGAAGACCCCTCCACCGCTTGTGCCAGCAAATAATTGCCCAGCGGAATCAACAGTAAGAGCGGTAATATTTAAATTCGTTAAATCTGTATTGATTTTTTCCCAATTTTCCCCTCTGTCATTTGCCCATAGGATGCCGTTGCCTAACGTTGCTGCTAATAATTGATGAATCCTGAAAGACTGTTCCTTGACGTTGCTGCTGAACGCCGTATTGACTTCCAAGATTGTATCAATTTTGATTTTGAATGGGGTTCCTGCTGGCAAATTTTCTGGAAACGGCGCATTAATTTCCAGCCTATCCCATTCTGAGTTGTTGGAGTAGATTTTTACAATAATCCTAGTTTGATTGAGGGCAGTGATTTTGTCACCTAATTGTAGAGTTTCTTTAAAATTAGTGTCTTGACCCCTAACCGTAATCCCCTGGCTGGAAATTGTACCTATTCCAACTTGTCCCAGGGCAGTTACAAGTCGGGTTTCTTCACCGATGCTAATCGTGTCTCCCTCTCGCACTTCGGACGAGAAGAAAGTTCTGTTTCCGATCAGCTTCCTGCTATCGGTGGAAATAGTTCCTGTGCCCTGCCTTGCCCAAGCGACTAGCTGATTAATTGCTGTATTAACTCTTGTTTCGATGTTTGTCCAAGTTTCTCCATTATTCTTTGAACAATAAATACTCCCGTCTACGGTACCCACCCAAAGGGTATTAATTTGAAAAAATGAATCCTCTAGTTTTTGTAAAATCATCCCCAATAGTAACCAGATTCCAAGGGTTTCAGTCCCCTTTAAAATAGCTAACGTGCAAAATTGGGATGCTCCGTCTACTTTTAGCTCACTATTATTCAGAATCTCGCTAATTCTTAAACTTTGATCGGTGGCTATCAGAATATCTCCGGGTTGGAGTTGTTGTGTGAAAGCTGTGCTAACCTCAGCCGTTTCCTGATTTGCGATCGCAGTTCCAGTTACTGTATTACCACTGCTGGAAATCGTGCCAATTCCAGGTTGAACCGAAGCCAGGAGTGCTGTAACGTAGCGATTGGATAAGTTCCGAGTGACATCTTCCCACGGACGCTCGTTATTTTGAGCATTGAACCGAAACACGCCATCCCCCGCCGTTCCCAAGAAAACAAGAGAGTTGTTAGGGGTTGGGAGAATTTGAATCGCTGTAACAGCAGTAGGCACCCGTTCCATTGCTGCCTTCAACACCATATCGGGTTGGCATTGATAGCGGCGGGGGGTGTGGGATGCGTCGGGGACATGAGAAAAGCGAATGCAACCCTTTTGATGCCGCAGTACAATCACTTTTTCGGTGAAGATGCTGTTGCTAGCTTCTAAGTTACGAACGGTTGTCAAGCCCAAAATTGTGCTGGTGTTGATTTCCACCTCGCTGCCAGGGGCGGATATGGCTTCCGGTTGTTGCTGTTCCTCTTCGGTTAATCCTTTATCGATGATGCTGTCGGTAATGGTTAGTGTGGGGATGGTATCGGTGAGGACAAGGGGGCCACAAATGCTTCGGTAAAGCGCAATCTCTAAACGGGCGTTATCCCATTGGGTTGTGGGGGGTGCTGTTTCCGTTTCAGGTTCTAACTCGTGGGGACACCGCCAACGCTGGAGGGTTTGCCAAATTTGTGAAACTCGATTCTGTAGCTGCTGGAAGGCAGGTTGTAGGAGATGAGTTGGGTTAAATTCTGGGGAGGTATTGCTTAACCCCACATCCCGGCAAATCGACTGCCACACCCAATTTAAGCAATACATGACCAGGGCGATCGCATTAAACCCTTCCTCGCAGTTAAGATCGAGAGGAACGAACCATCCGGGTTCTACATAGAGTCCACCCTGTTGGGGGACAAGCGTACAATGCTTGATGTTCAACAGCTTGAGATTACCGGCTAAAACGGTAAGTCTACCTTCCACCAGCAGTCCATCCAGAATGAGTTCGCCCGGATCTGGATTTTCTGCGATCGCAGTTCCCCGTACTGAGACGTTACCCTGTAAGTGGGGACGACAGCCATCAGCCGCCAGAATCTCCAGCCGTCTCTCGGCAGGCACAACAATAGATAAGTCCCCTTCGTAGGTGCCATTATCTGCAATTAAGATAGTTCCCGTTTCTGCTTCATCGGGTTCTTGAGAAACGATGCCGAGGTTTTGCCATCCTCGTCCCTTCAGACTCACAGGAGTCAGGGGTAATCCTTGTTGGGTTTGGTGAGAGATGAACAGAATGAGTGTTTGACCGGAATAAGCACTCAGATCAAATTGCATTTCTCGCTCTAAACTAATCGTCTGTCCCTGTTCATCACTTACTGTCCCTGGAGAGATAGCAATGATGGCTCGTTCGGGATTAACTGAGGTAACGTTTAGACCATTGATTTTAATCTCATCCGGAGTTGCATTCGTACTTAGCAAATTTTCTTCTTTGTCTCCCTTATCTACTCCTATGAGCTGCAACTGAGTATTAGGAGGAAGAGGATTCCGAATGCTGGTTACATCAATATTGTTCTCATCAATTGTGACTTTGGGAATTTCTAGCGTTGCTAAATGAAGACAATTTGGCTCAGAATTCGCTTGAGAATCTTCCGGATTCAATAGCTCAATTTGCCATTGTTTTCTCCATCCTGTTGTTTTCCTTAAAACTAGGCGTTTGTTTGTACCTTGATAAGGGCTTAAATCAACCGAGAAGTTGTTAGAAATAATTAGCGATCGCCCTCGATCATCGACAACCGTTCCTGCTGTAATCATAGCTTCTAACTTCCTCGGTTGTAGCTTCACCTCCAATCCCTGCACAATTCCCGGCTTAAACTGAAAAGATCGGCAAACACTCTCGTCAAACTGTGGGTTCGGTCTTTGCGGATTCAGTGTTAGATGGATGAGGGGGATAAACGTTCCGGGGGGATATTCGTCGAAGGCGGTTTCTGAAACAAACTCAATCGGTGCTTCATCCGATTTAGTTGCTTGTCCCTCAGAAGGGGGACGATAAAAAATGACAAGCCATCCTTTAGCATCCTGGGTGAGGTTAAATTTTTGGAGAGGAACTACATAGTCTTTTTCAAGCAGAATCAGTCTCCCTTGGCGATCGACGGCTCGGCCGGCAGTAACAATCACACTTGAGCTTCCCGGACGAACAATTACTCTCAACCCTTTGCCAATAATTCCAGGGCTAAAATCAGGACGAAATTTTTTCCGCTCAAGCTGTATAACCTGGACGTTTGGAATCTGAATACGAGCTAAAGGAATATGGGTAGAGTTTTTTAATCCTTGCCATGCTTCAACCGTTTGATTCCAGGTTTGAATGGCAGTTGCGAGGGGGTTTGAGTCGGCTGAGGTGGCTTGTTTTACCTCCCAAATTAGGGGTGAGATGGCGTTTTCCGTGCCATTGTTTTGAGTTGAAAGTGTGATGCGCTCGCTGCTGCTAGGTTCGTTCCGGATGTAGGAACCACCCCCTAAATCATCGCTAAATCCATAGGAGTAACTGACTTCTACTCGTGTTGGCCAGGGTTGATGGAGAAAGGCAATCCGTCCTAATTCTGGGTCTACTGCGACAACTTGTGTCGGGAGGGAGGTATCATCAGGACTGCGATCGGATTCATCTGGAGGGACGCGCCAGATTACTTGACCGGATTCATCTTTTTCATCTTCTTCTCCCAAACTACAGATGAGGATTTCTTCAGGAGGAATGGGGTTGGGTTGGCCGTTGATAAAGAGTTGTAAGACGGGTTCGCGATCAAAATAGTGAAGCCCTTCTATCGGTTTTCCTTGCAAGCGCAACTGTCGCCGTTGTTTCAGTTCGTTTGCCAGCACTTCACGGCGCAGGATAGCCGGTACATTAATTTCTTGCGCCAGGGTAATGATATCCGTCTCCGTCTGAGGCCGGTTAAACAACGACGCATCCTTACCCAAGGGGTTAAAGGTGTAATATTGTCCGGTAATTTTAGATCCAGGCCCGATAACCGCCCGTGCTGTACTGCGTTCAATGGGATAGCTGTTCAAGCGCCAGACAAATAAGCCAATATTGACAACGCTATACCGTCCCCCTCGACGGATGGGACGGATTTCTGCGGTATATGCTGCTTGTTGTTCAAAGGGTGTGCCGGTTTGTTGTAAGGAGTTGTCGGTTCGCAGATTAAAGGTGGTACTGTTGGAGCGAATATGGTTGAGGTTTTGGGTGGTGCTTACTAATCGGGCGAATTCTACCGCTCGTGCTCGCCATCCGGTTACATCTTGCGTCAACTGTTCCAATACAGCAGTCGTTCCCTTGCGTCGTCGATAGGCAAGGGTATTCGCCACATACGCCCGTCGCTCTTGCTGTCCGTAAACGCGGGAATTATCGGCATACAGCTTTTCTACATCGAGTAAATCACCAATGTAGGGAACCGCCCATTCAGCACAAGTTTCAATAAACCAATTATCGTAAAGGTCGGTGATATCCCCTTCAATCGTCAGCACTTCTTGCTCAATCAGGGCTAGCAGTGCCCGCAGAGGTTCGCCTTCCACCGCATCCCGTATCTGATAGATGGCAGGAAGGAGTTTGTATAAGCGATCGCGAGGAGGTAGAGTCATGGGGAGATGGGAGATTGTTACTACGGTCTTTGAGACGGGTTTGATGTCATAGTGTGGGAACGATCGCCAGTTGGATTCCAGCAGGATTGAGCAATAACAATTGGGCGGGATACACTTGATTCGTTTGGGGGTCGGAGCGAGCCTGAAAAGCAGGCAGGAACTGGTCTAGCGCCTTACTGCGTCCGGAGGGATAAAGGGCATCTAAATCGACGGCAATCACGCCCTCAACGTTTTGCATCGTTGCAATTACTTCTGCTGCTGTAACGTTCTGTCCGAACTGCCGTTGAGGGAAGGCAAAGGTGGTTTTGAGGGCGGTAAGTACCTTGTTTTCCACCTCTTCGAGTTGATAGCGGGGGTTAATGAGTAATCGGGCTTCTAGGTTGAATAGGATGCGATCATAGGAATCAACCTGCACTTGTTGCAGTGGATCTCTGGCTTGGTTGATTGCTGCTATTAAGTTGGTATACAGGGAAGATTCTGGGAGAACACTCTCTCCACTTACGGCTGCGATCGTAATATGGACTAACTGATTTTCTTCATGCCAGAGAGCAACGGCTTGTGCTTTCCCAATTCCCGCAAAGCCTCGCGCAAAGTCCTCAAAGTCGCGCAGAGATACAATTCGATCCAACGTCCGCACGGTAGGAGGTGCTTTTTCCCGTGCTTCTTCTAAAGATTCGGGTGGGGCTGCCCCGGTTGCAGGGATGGGATTGTTTACCTCTACAATCCCTTGAGGACGAGTTTTCAGCAAGCTGAGACGAGTTGCAGCAATATTGCCATCGAGTCCAATCCCACTCCGATAAGTGGCTGTCACATTTTCGTTACCACTGGGCAGACGCGCACCTTTAATGCCATCGCCAAAGGTAACGGTTGTTTTGCCATCATCTTCAATGCGAATAATATAGTTTTGGTCTTGCGGGGTAAGGGGATACAGGGAAGGA
>NZ_DATNPA010000750.1:0-4340 GCF_036703385.1 Allocoleopsis sp.
ATATTGAATCCAGATTTTATCGCCAATTAAATCGAGGTGAATTGGCGTAGTGTGTAGATACTTGTCGTCATTCCAGCCAATATCCAAGACTAAGTAGTGTCCTCGCTCATCATCAAATAGAACTTGAGAATCATAACTGTCGGGTAGGGAAGCTCGATATTGGGCGTGTTCTTGCAGTATTTTTTTAATGATGTCTCGGTAGTTTAATCGAGTATCCATTGCGCGAGCGCCTCTCTTTGTTCATCAAAGACAAGTAGATGTTGTTGGGTTTCCTTTGTTAACTAAAAACTCCGGATAGACTAAATGTAATTTTGGATGATGCATCGGTAGCAGAGAGTTTCATTGACGAGCGCAGCCTCCCATGTCTTGCCAGCAGTGGTTACGGAATTTCTCTAGATTATTTTGCTTAGGATTACTCCTGAGTACAATTGCCCAAACCCTCAATTCTGATCTTCCTCGTCACGAAGAAGCTGCATCAGAGATTGTTGCCCTACAACGGGATAAGGATGATGGGGTGCGCCTTGCTGCGGCTCAAGCGTTAGGAAAGATTGGAGATAAGGCAGCTACTTCTGCCCTGATTGTTGTCCTACAACAGGATAAGGTTGATGAAGTGCGCTCTGCTGCGGCTCAAGCGTTAGGAAAGATGGGAGGAAAGGCGGCTACTTCTGCCCTGATTGTTGTCCTCCGACAGGATAAGGTTGATGTGGTGCGTCTTGCTGCGGCTCAAGCGCTAGGAAAGATTGGAGATAAGGCGGCTACTTCTGCCCTGATTGTTGCCCTGCAACAGGATAAGGATGATTGGATGCGCTCTGCTGCGGCTCAAGCGTTAGGAAAAATGAGAGGAGAGGTGGCTACTTCTGCCCTGATTGTTGCCCTACAACAGGATAAGGATGATGACGTGCGCCTTGCTGCGGCTCAAGCTTTAGGAAAGATTAAAGGAGAGGCGGCTACTTCTGCCCTGATTGTTGCCCTACAACAGGATAAGGATGATAAGGTGCGCCGTGCTGCGGCTCAAGCGTTAGGCAAGATGGGAGGAGAGGTGGCTACTTCTGCCCTGATTGTTGCCCTACAACAGGGTGAGGATAAGTGGGTTCGCCTTGCTGCGGCTCAAGCGTTAGGACAAATTGGTTCTAGTCATGAGGTTGCTGTTGATGCCCTGAAGAGAATGCTTCTAGCTGAAACTACTAATGGTCAAGAGAAAGAGAACATCTCAATAACTAATTTTCAGAAGAGGGTGTTAGTAGCGTTGAGTCAACTAAATGTTTCTCCCGTTCGATTCCTTACTGAACTCTTGCAAGATGAACATCAAGACCCAATACTACGTCAAAAAGCACTTCTAATACTTAATGGTTTGGGATTGTCAGATGGAACAGTACTTGAATTGGCTTTGGATTATGCCAATCTCATTCCTACATTAACTCAGATCACACAAAATAAAATTGAAAAAATTTATATTCGTTATAATGCCGTTATTTTTCTGTCAAGAATGACTTCTTATAGTAAGACTATTGCTTCTCAAAAAGTAACTGCTGCCTTAAATGAAACAAAGCCTGAAATTTCTAAAATTCTAGAAACAGCTTATGCAGAAAACGTATTTTTTCCCTTTGAATCTATTAATCCTGAAAATTGCCATAAAGATTTAAACTGCGACAGTGAACGTTGCGATATTACTCCTATCTGTACTAGTCCCCCTATACCAGCTAGTATAGCAGCCACAAATCAGCTCGCTCAAAGACCCCTTGTCTGTCAATATATCAAATGGATAGAGAGAAACTGGGCGAGATGTCGTTCATCGAAATGATGGTTTCTTAAACTCATAAAATTTAGCAAGATTATTTTTTTGAAATTAAATGAGGGATTTCAGCTACCAAAACCTAAAGGGTCAATCTTTGAGAAACCGAAATTTTATAGATGCAGACTTTACGGGAGCTGATATTCGTGGGACAGATTTTACGGGAGCTTGTCTAGTCAATGCCAATTTTAGTCACTCTAGAGTTGGCTTATCACTAAAATGGAAAATCGGGATTGTTACTTTTGCCATATTCCTAGCCATACTATCAGGTTTTATCACAGCATACGCCGGTGCTGTAATGGGAAGTTTATTTACGGGAAATGATTTAGGTTTTCTACTCTTAGGACTATTTGTATCAATTGTTCTCACTATTTTCTTTGCGACATCAATTAGGATAGGTTTAAGTTCAGCACTTGGGATTGTCAGCCTAATAACCGCTACAGCAATTGTTTCCATTGTGGCAATTACTCCAAGTGCTGAAATGGCTGGGAGAACGGCAGTCAGCAGTCTTTCTCTAGGCGGAGCGATCGCAGGTGCTATGGGACTGGCTGAGTCAATAGCTTTAATTCATTCCACAAAAATACTAGTCACTATAGCCCTCTTAGAAGCAACTTCAGGAGCAATTTTTGGTATGTTATTGGGTGTTACTGACCAAGAAGCAGTTGCAGGTATTATTGGAGTTTTTATTGTCAGCATCATAGTATTTAGTTTGGGAACTTACATGGGTTGGTGTTCTCTCAATGGAGATGAGCGATATCGATTAATTCGAGAACTGGCAATTAGCATCACTACATTAGGAGGTACTAGTTTCCGAGGAGCAAATCTCACAGACGCTAACTTTACAGGTGCTGTTCTTGAGAACACAGATTTTAGAGGCGCAATCCTCACTCGCACCCGATGGTTTCAATCTCAGCTTAAAAAAGTTAATGTTGAAAGAACCTATCTGGAGAATCCCCTAGTTCGACAACTCGTAACCACAGGAAATGGAACAGGCAAACTATTTAACCATCTCAATCTGAGGGGTTTAAATCTACAAGATGCGAGCTTAACCGATGCAAGTTTTATTGGCGCAGACTTAAGCGGGGCAACACTCCAATGTGCTGACCTGTCAAGAGCTAAGCTGGTACAAACACAACTTTACGGTGTTAATCTCTCCGAGGCTTGTTTAACGGGAGCCTACATTCAAAACTGGGGCATCTCGACAGACACCAAATTAGAAGAGGTGAAGTGTGAATATATCTATATGCATTTGCCCACTACAGAAGATCCCGATCCCTGCCGCAAACCCGACAACCGCCAAGAAAACTTTCGAGAGGCTGACTTTGCTGACTTCATTGCTCCCATCATCAAAACCCTCGACTCTTACCAACAACAGAACCTCGATCCTCGTACTCTAACCATTGTTCCTAAAACCCTTGACCTTTATCACTACGAAGGGATTGATCCAAGTGCTGCTGCTATTGCACTGCGGCAGCTAATCGAACAGCATCCTGAAGCCAAAATTGAGGTTGTGACGATTGAAGGACGGGGTAGCAAGAAAATTCGCTTACAAGCCAGAGTATCTGATGAAGCCAATCGCTCTGAACTCAATGCCACATATTTTGAAAGCTATAACCGGATTAAAGCCTTACCCTATCCCGATATCCAAAACCTTTTAGCTGGAATCGAAGAGAAGGATAAACGAATTCGCAGCCTTGAACAGATGGTAATAGCGGCAATTGGCAGCAGTAAGTTTTACGTTGAAACCTATCAAAATCAAGGAGATACAATGTCTGAAACGAAAGGAAACATCCACATCACCAGTGGTGATGGTAGCAAAATTAGTGGGATTGCAGGTGCAGGGGAAAACATGACCACAACCGGGTCAGCCATTGGCGAAATTAGCGGTACTGTTAGTATTGCCATCAACGAGTTACCCGAATCACCCGAACCCGAAAAACCAGGACTTAAAGAACTCCTAACTCAACTCCAAGAAGCCATTGAAGCCGAACCAAACTTAGATGAGGAAGATAAAGCCGAAGCCTTAGAGCAGGTGAAAGCCATTGCGGAAGCGGGACAAAAGCCTGAAGATGGAGCTATGCAAAAGATGGCAAAAAATGCAATGAAGTTCCTGAAAGGAACTATTGCGGACTTGCCATCAACAGTGGAGCTTGTTCAAACTTGCGGTAAGATTTTGCCTCTCATCACCAAGTTTTTCGGCTTGCCATAAGTTAGCAGGAGTTTTGGCAATTCCTTCCCTCTGTGCAACTAAAGTGCGATCGCTCCTCGCATTAGGTTAGGTTAACGCAAAATTGCGACGATATGCCCGTTTCCTATCATGCAAGTCTGTTGATGTCTCCCTCGCTAGCTCCTATCTGCGATCGCTGGATATTCCCACAACTCGATAGGATTGAGATAGATACAACTCACGCTTGTTTATGGCATACAGTGACTTCACCCTCAGAAAAGCGAAAGAGGAGCTAAATCTGACCTTCTTAGAGGGAGGACGCTTTTTGCCGAAAACTGACCCCATTGCCCCCAGCCCTTACCTGGCAGAGTTTCTAGCAGA
>NZ_DATNPA010000751.1:0-2918 GCF_036703385.1 Allocoleopsis sp.
ATCAACCCCAAGCACACCTCCCAAGAGTGCAGTTGTTGCGGTTATATCAGTCCGACCAACAGAGATAAGGAGAAATTCCTCTGTGAGTCTTGTGGTTGGGTAGCTGATGCTGAGTGCGATTCGTTCTGGAGAAACCTATTAATGGGAGGATTCCAGGCTTCTGTAGGGTAACCGATTAGGTTGAGTTCGCACTTAAATCCCTTACAGATGACAACTTAATAGCCATGTGGGTAAAGGTTAGTATCCTAGAACACCAAACCCCACCCCCTAAGCGCAAGGGTGAAAGCACTTCCCCTATGGTAGCGACTAGCCATCAATCCATAAAGCGGGGATGAAAGGCGGCAATGAAGGAAGCCTTATCCGACATCCGTTGAGCAAGTATCCATGAGTAATCAAAAGTGAAGATGCGTTGACTTACCAAAACTCCGAACCAGCGAAATAAGGTCTGATACGCTGGGAGTCCCAAAAGGGCAAGGTCAGGGAATCAGTGGCGTCTGCACCAACTGATAAGCGCCTCCCATAAACCTGGTAAAGAGCATCACTCTGAAAGATACAAACTAATGGCTATTAGGAACGAAGTAACCTCCCTCAAGCTCTCAGAGTAGGTCGATACTCCGAGAAGGTGCTAACCGGATGCTGAGGGTAGGCAAGATTGGGTCAAAAGCGAATGCCTCATCTAATAGTGAGGATATGCCAACAGACCCACGGTAATACGGAAGGTAAAGCCAACAGTAGTAGTAAATAAGTCATGAACACGGAACAACCGATGTATGAATGGAATAAAATCCCTTGGCAAAAGCACGAGCGGATGGCGTTTAAGCTACAAAAACGGATTTACCAAGCCTCTAGTCGTGGAAATGTCAGGACAGTTCGCCGACTCCAAAAGTTGTTGATGAAATCTTGGTCAGCAAGATGTCTCGCGGTGCGTAGAGTTACCCAAGATAACCAAGGCAAAAAGACGGCAGGTGTGGATGGGCAAAAGAGTCTAACCCCAAAGCAACGTCAAAACTTGGTAGGTCAACTGAAATTGGGAACCAAGGTCAGCCCCACTCGGAGAGTATGGATTCCAAAACCGGGAAAGGAAGAGAAGCGACCATTGGGAATACCTACCATGAAAGACCGCGCATTGCAGGCGCTAGTCAAACTGGCACTAGAGCCAGAATGGGAAGCGCAATTTGAACCTAATAGCTATGGGTTCAGACCAGGAAGGTCATGCCAAGATGCGATATCAGCGATACAAACGGTAATCAAGCAAAAAGCCAAATATGTGCTGGATGCGGACATTGCACAATGTTTCGACCGCATTGACCATGAAGCACTGCTCAACAAATTAAATACATCCCCCACCATTCGCCGTCAAATTCGAGCATGGTTAAAAGCGGGGGTGATGGACAATATGCAGTACTTCGACACATCTGAGGGTACGCCACAGGGCGGGGTCATCTCTCCGCTACTGGCAAACATTGCCCTTCACGGGATGGAATGGCGAATTAAAGAGTACGTAGAAACCTGTGACCTAAAAAGGTCAGATGGAAAATACCAACTCCCAAAAAGGGATAAGCGAGATTCAGTCTCAATAATACGCTACGCCGATGACTTTGTGATTCTCCACAATGACATAACCGTTGTCCTAGGATGCAGAGAGGTAATCTCTGAATGGTTGAAAGGCATTGGCTTAGAACTGAAGCCAAGCAAAACCCGTATAGCTCATACCTTAATTGAGCATGGACAAGAAAAACCAGGATTTAACTTCCTGGGGTATCACGTCCGACAATACCCTGTTGGAAAATACACAACCGGGAAGGACACAAAAGGGAAACCCTTAGGCTTCAAGACTATCATCACCCCAAGCAAAGAAAAATGTAAGGTACATTACGACCAAATCAAGAGAGTAATAAACGACCATAAAGGAAGCTCACAAAAGAGCCTGATAGACAAGCTGAATCCTATCATTAGAGGATGGACTAACTACTACTCTACGGTCAACAGCAGCAAAGCCTTTAAAAAGCTTGATGCTAATATCTACATTGCATTAAAAGCATGGGCAAAAAGCCGTCACAGAAACAAAGGTGAACAATGGCTTGCAGGCAAATACTGGAAAACCATTGGCGGCGATAATTGGGTCTTCGCAACCAGACAAGGTGAAAACCACCTTCGGTTACTAAAACACAGAGACACTCATATTCGGGACTATGTGAAAGTTAAAGGCGAAGCGTCACCCTACGACGGAAACCTAATTTACTGGAGTATCCGAATGGGAAAAAATCCTGAGATGCCAAAGCGAACAGCATCGCTGCTGAAACAGCAAAAAGGAAAATGCGCCCATTGTGGACTGCACTTCAAAGATGGAGATGTAATAGAGCGCGACCACATCATCCCGAAATCTCTTGGTGGAAGGGATGAATACAAAAACTGGCAGCTCCTTCATCGACATTGCCACGACACAAAGACAGCTACAGACATAGCAAAAGCAAAAGCCGAAGAAGCAGAAAAGGTCGAAAGACTTGAACGTGCCAAAGCAATCGCTAAGGCATACGCAGAGGGGAAAACCCCAAACCTGAGGCAATATCAACCTGTGGATGTTCCTGGCAACAAATCCGGCTGTAATAGTGCCGAGCCTAAGCCGCCAGTTAACTCAGAATGGTTCTGGGAAGACGATATGCTGGCAATGAGGTTTGTATGACAAACACCGTATTGCTGAGGAGCCGTGTGATGCGAAAGTATCAAGCACGGTTTTGGAGAGCGGCGGCTCTCGTGAGGGAGTCGCCGACTTTAATCTTTAATGGAGCCAATAATATTGCACTTGTAGGGCTGTTTATAAACCAGCCTAGAGGCACGGGGTTGTCGTGCAAGTTAAACCGAACAATTGAGTATGTTCAGCTTAACCTGTTCGGTGACTTCAGGGCTACTGAAAACCC
>NZ_DATNPA010000752.1:0-15863 GCF_036703385.1 Allocoleopsis sp.
TGCACCAACTGGATTTTGACTGGCAAGGCTTTGAGTGGATTGATTGCAACGATTCTGAGCAAAGCATTATCAGTCTCATCCGTAAGGGCAAGTCTGCGGATGAAGTCGTGCTAGCGGTTGCGAACTTTACCCCAGTCCCCCGCTACGACTACCGCATCGGTGTGCCAACGGGAGGATTTTGGAAAGAGTTACTCAACAGTGATGCGGCAGATTACGGTGGTAGCGGCATGGGCAATTGTGGCGGTATGGAAGCCGACGCCATTGTTCATCACGGTCAGCCTTACTCACTGAATCTCACGTTACCACCTTTAGCGATCGCATTTTTCAAGGTCTGTTGAGTGTTGCTTATGAAATGACCTAGCCACTCATTGACCCCCTTCATCTCCCCCTTTTTAGGGAGATTTGATACCAAATCCGAATTAACTACCCCTTTTTTAGTGAAGATAAAGGCAGAAGACTGGAAGCAAAAGGCCGAAGAAAGAAAAGACTTCAGGCAAAAAGGGGATTATCAAGGCGGATTTGGTATCACGCTCTTGTGTCACTCTAGGGAAATAAAAATAGCAGCCAACGGATGAAACCCCTACTCAATGGACAATTGAGCGATCGCAAACTGATAGAAACCCATGTCTTAAGCCCCTATGACTGGAAGTCTCTGTGTGTAAGGCTTCCAGACTTTGCTCTGGCGAGAGTGACAGAAGAGCGATCACACCAAATCCCCATCTATCGCTGTCGCCATAGGTGAGGTGGGGGGTTAGTCAACTTTTCAGTACATTTTCCTTGGTGCAGGTACAAGGGTTTTGTCCGATTCTCCAGAGCGATCGCAGAAGTTTTCGGTCTACTGACCTTTAGCCCTACTACTCCCGCAACACGTACCCAACGCCACGCACGGTATGAATCAAACGCTTTTCGTTATTTTCTTCGAGCTTGAGGCGCAGGTAGCGAACGTAGACTTCGATGATATTGGAATCGCCACCAAAATCGTAACCCCAGACACGTTCTAAAATTTGGTCTCGCGTGTAGACTTGCCGGGGATGCGAGAGTAAGTAATCGAGTAAATCAAATTCTTTTGCCGTTAACTCGATCGCCCGTTTGCCTCGAAAAACTTCACGGGTGCGGCGATTTAAGCTCAAATCTTCAAACTGCAACACATCTCGGTCAACTTCCTGAGTGCGGCGCAGATGGGCACGGACTCTGGCTAAGAGTTCCTCAATACTAAAGGGTTTGACCAAATAGTCATCGGCTCCAGCATCCAAACCCGCTACGCGATCGCTCACTTCATCTTTTGCCGTCAGCAAAATCACAGGTACTTTGTTTCCGGTTGCTCGGAGGCGACGGCATACTTCCACCCCAGATAACCCCGGCAGCATCCAATCTAGAATCATCAAGTCTGGCGATGACTCTCGCGCTAGAGTTAGCCCTTCTATACCATCGTGTGCCACGCTGGTGTGATAACCCTCACTGCTCAATTCCAACTCCACGAACCGAGCCAGTTTGACTTCATCTTCAACTAAAAGGATATGCGCTGCCATAACACTACCTACTCGTTAGCTAAGGGCAAAGTAATTGAGAAAGTGCTGCCAATACCGGGCGTTGACTGGACTGTAACTTGACCTCTCATTCCTTCCACCAGGGTTTTAACGATGGACAGCCCCAAGCCAACTCCTCCAGTCGAACGGGCACGGGACGGATCGAGCCGATGAAAGGGTTCAAAGATGCTGCTTTGATCGGCTAGTGCAATACCACAACCCTTATCGCACACTTGAATCACTGCCCAGCCATCGATCTGACTTAGCTTTAGAGTAATTGGTTCTATGGCGTCTGAGTACTTAGCTGCATTATCGATTAATTGGGTTAGAACTTGCATGACGGCTTCCTTGTCGCCTTTTACTTTAACGGGCAACGGTGTAGCTTCAATCTCAATGGTTCGATGCCCAAACTTTTCTACCATTCTTGCCGTGTCTGCAATCAAATCATTCAGCACGAGTACCTCTAGGTGAAGGGGCATAGAGTCGATATCCGCCCGTGCCAGGTCGATTAAGTTTTGCAATAGCTGAATGGTTCGCTCCGTCTCAGATGCCGCAATTGAGAGTGCTTCTTGCTGGAGAGTTGTCAGGTTGTCGCTCTGTCGCAGCATTCTTTGCAGATAGCCATAAACGAGGGTGAGGGGAGTGCGTAATTCATGGGCAATGTTATTAGTAAATTGTCGCTGATGCTCCCGATCTAGAGAAAGATGAGCAGACAGTCGGTTCCATTGTTTAGCAAGTGGTTTAATCTTGCTAGGTGCTTGATTCAGGTTTAGCGGATAAGGATTCAGTTCGGCGGTGTGGGTTCTCATCCACTGACTCATTTGTCGCAGGGGTAGCAGCGATCGCCAAATCAACAGAGAAAAGACAACTGCGATCACCAGGAAAGCCAGAAGAGTTATAATTCTCAAGTTCTGAAGGACTGCCATCAACCTGCTATAGTCATGGCTTATGTCATGCTCTATATAAAGCTGACCCATCGTTTTACTGTCAGCTTTTAAGGCACTGCTATATTTCACCAGTTGCCGTTCATTGATTGTATAGACCTGAGATTTACTCGGTATCTGCTGAAGTGACATGGAGACTGTCTGGAAGCCAGTGGGTGAAATTGTCAAAGCGTTGGATTCTGTCATGAGCTTGCCGTCAGCACACTTCACCCATATCGATAAATTAGGTGATGAGGCGCGATCGATTGCCTGTTGGAGTCCAGTTTCCATCGGTAAGGTAACGCTGTAACGTTCCACATCTTGAATAAAGCGGTTAGCCATAGCCTCAACCTTTTGTTGATGAGTGACGATTAGAAACTGTTCCATTTCCCAACCTGTCCACATAGCCAAGCTACTCAGTCCTAAAATCAGAATGCTTACCAATCCTATAATTAGGCGAAATTGTAGTGAATAGGGGTCAATTTTCCATCGACTTAATTCCCCTAGTTTTATCAACCAAACGTCTAAAAAACTCATTTCATAATTACAGTACTTCTATAAAAATAAGCTTAACAATCAATTATTAAACAATTCTAATAATTCAGCTTAATACTACGCTTATATTTAATTTTTTTTAGATGATTGACTAAGAATTTAATGAGGGGTAATTTCACCTTATTAGATATTTCCTTAAAAAAATGAGTTTTTCCTGAGTTGAGTCAGAAATTTTTCTGAGAAAATGAAATCAGCTAGAAGGATTTATCAATAGCCTTTGAGAAGGCTACTTTTTGGGAACTTAATCTGCTTAATTACATCAAAGCTAAAGTCAATTGAAGTGCAATCGCTTTTCGCCGTAGGTTGGCTTGACTCAAGGAAACCCAACATCCTCAAGGAACAGTATTTGATTTTCACTTTCCTCAATCTACAGGTGATTAGCGATCGCCTTCTCAATCAGTAGCCTCTGGCAAGAACTCGGTGTCAAGAACTTGGGGGATGGTATAAGGACACTCGGCTGGAAACGTATCCAATGGCAGTTCCGTTTCATTACTGGCTGAAGAGCGTCCCCGCCTGTAGCACTCAGCTAAAACTTCTTCTGGATAGGACTTGAGGCTGGGACTCTCTTGAAGCAAATCTTCAATCCGGTTGCGTTGCTCATCGATTGTGTTTCGCCAAGAGCCGCTCCGTAAATTAGACTGATATTGCCACTTGAGCAAATGCTGTAATAACACCTCCAAACGGCTCTTCAACTCCCGCCGATCTGAGCGTCCCAAGCTTTCAATCTCCTCAATCACAGCGTCCCAATCCACCTGCCCAAACTGTCCGGCACGAATGAGCTGCGCGGTCTGCTCTGTCCATGCCACGAAATCTGTTTCATACAAGTGGGCTGTGGTTTTCGGAATCAGGGTCATAGGCTCCTTCAATCCACGGTGGATAGGCTAGATTTGAGCTATTTTACTCCCATCTTAGTAGGTCAGTGCGATCGCCTAAGCCATTTCTTTGGCTAACTCAGAAGTTTGGTTTTGTCCTTCATACTCGCCAAACTGTTGGATAAGTTTAGCCACTAAACCTGTCCAGCCTGTCTGATGACTTGCCCCAATTCCAGCTCCATTATCCCCGTGGAAGTATTCATAGAACAGAACCAAATCCTGCCAATGGGAGTCTGTTTGAAATTTTTCAGTACCGCCATAAACAGGCCTTTGATCAGATGAATTCTTTAGGAAAATTCCGGTCAGTCTTTGAGACAATTCCGCAGCCACTTCCCAGAGTGTCATCATTTGACCCGACCCGGTTGGACACTCGATTTTGAAATCATCTCCCAAGTAATGGTGAAACTTTTGCAGGGACTCAATCAATAAAAAATTCACCGGAAACCAGACGGGGCCGCGCCAATTGGAATTGCCACCAAATAGACCACTGCTGGATTCAGCTGGTTCGTAATCAACTTGGAATTGAGTCCCATTGGCATCAAAAACGTAGGGATGTGAACCATGATATTTGGAGACAGCCCGAATGCCATACTCTCCAAAAAACTCAGTCTCATCTAGCATTTTTTGCAGGATTCGCGTCAGCTTATCGCACGGGACAATTGCTAGTAACCGTCTAGCACCCACGCCGAGTGACTCCATACAGGCAACATTTTGCTTCAGGTCAGGGCGATTTTGAATAAACCATTCCAAACGCTTTTTGAACCCTAGCTCGCCCTGAATTCGCCCCGATCAACCGATTAAGAGAGATGTGGAGGAGGGGCGATCGCATTCTAGTCTGTTTAAGTTAGAGCGATCGCATCTTAAGCAAAACAGGCGATACCCTGTAATATCCCTCATTCCGTACCCTCCAAGTGTAGGTTTTATCGCTCTCCAGAAGTGAGAGCTTCCAGTTGAGAGTTAACAGCGTTGAGGTATCCCTGATCGTCCAGCGTGCCTTGGGGGAGCCTGTTCATACTGACAGCGATTCTAACAAGGTCACTAGCAGTAACCTGCTTATTGCGATAAGCAGAAAGAAAGCTCATAGAACTGGGAATTCCCTCTGTCTCGAAGAAACCTTGAAAAGCTAAGAAAACGAGGTTAAAGGGCGTTACTGCCATGCGAGCTGCGATGTTCGGTGGCACGTTTGTTGCCTGGGTTTGTGGTACCTTGGCTGGTGCAGTTTCTGCCATGACTTCAGCTCTGAGAGCTGGTGCTACCGTTGCTGACATTAGTAAAACAGATAAACCACCAAGAAATAGACGTTTCATAATGTAATCTCCGAGTATGTATTGAGTGGAGTTATTGAAATTTTTTGCTTGATTACAAAGATGAATCACTATTATGAGTTAATCCTGAACAGCAAATGATTATTACCTAAAAATTTCTGAAAAAGCGATCACTTTGCTCACTGCCTCCCCCAAATAAAAATCGCACCTCCTTACGTTGGAAATGCGAATGAATTCACGGGGTTTTACTTAGGAGCATATCAGCGAGAGCACGTAGAGTACTCATGTAGGTCGGGTAGAGCGTAAGCGTTACCCAGCAGACTTTCCTAAAGTTGGGTTACTCTTCGAGAAGGCTTGCGCCTACGTTCCTCAACCCAACTTACTCTCGTTGACATGCTCCCGTTTTACCTATTTCATCCATTTTCAGTAGCACTTGCGATTTTTGGAGAGCGGAATTTAAAAAAGCTTCAACTTGCTGCTTTTGTGTCTCAGCCGCCTTTATGTCGCCGTCACCTTCCGTAGGAGTTGCTAAGCGCGAGGCAGTTAGAACCGCTCCAAGCCAGTGCTGAGTGTGCCAAAACCCATTCCCATAGAGAGTCGGAAGATTCTCCATTTCTAGGTAGGGATAGAGAGACACATACCAGTAAGGTTCTTCGTAGCTACTGTCTCCAGGCGACAAACCAATTCCTATACTCATTGGCTCTCCGTTTTTGGTACCAGGTAGAGAGATTAGCGTCGCTATATCGAAGTGATGAGGCCAGATGTGGATGGATAAGGCGTACTCAGTTTTAGCAATGATTTGCTGTAAAAGGTGGTGGGTATTGGCGTAGTAATTCGTTAGTTCCTGCCATGCTGATTCTTCACTAGCATCAAAGGGCGAGCCATGAGCAACTGGATGATCTGGAAAATCATTGGGTGGATAAGAAAGAAACGCTACTTTGTCAGCATCTGCACCTAATTTAGAAACCTCTTGTTTGTGCCAACTTAGTCCCTCTGCCATTGTTTTTTGATGCAGGGGAAATTCTGCAATGCTATTTCCCTGTTGGTCCAAAATTATTGAAGTCAGATGAATTGGATCAAGTGCTACTCTAAACGGTATCTTCGCTCGAATTACTGATCCAACGAATACGTTTAATTCAGGATTCCATTCTAGACTGGTATGGCTATAGTCCGGTAGTGGCTCTGCCAAGGCAGAACCAATGGCAGCAATAAACTGAATTGCGTAGTGCAATTGTAATCTGCTTTCTGTCATTTTTTGCGGTTTGATATTGCCTGTTGTTCGCCATGAATAATTCATAGGTATTGACCTTAGTTAGGAGATGATTTGCAGAGATATAAAACTATACTGTCTCACTAAAATTTATGAATGATTTGTTTTAATCACTCATAAAAATGCTATCAACGAACGATTGGAGATTATCTTTGCTAAACATTACTGCTGCTGGGTAATGCCATAAGTCTAAATTGAACGAGACAGTATTCAGATTCAGGATAGGGATACTCTTCCGTGCGGAAGGGTTCGGTTGGATCAATCCCACTCTTACCATGTACTTGGTACAGTTTTTCTGCTTGGACGTAATAGGGTTCAAAGTCTCGATACTTCAGAGGCCATTCTGGGGAAATGCCATCTCTGTGATGAAATTTCTCAAAGTCCTTTTCTCGCAGACGAAACAATGCTGCACCGAAGACTTTGGTATTGCCGCCGACAAAGTAACTCATGCCAGGGTGCAGTTCGTTGCCGTCTTTGTCGTACCAGATTTCTGAGTTATGGTAGCGATCGCTATTAAACACTACCTTAGTATTCCAGTTGTCTTTTTCTCTTGGTAGAAAAGGCCCGCGTTCCAAAACTAAAATTTTCTTGCCACTCTGCGCTAGGCGATATGCCAGAGTTCCGCCTCCTACGCCTGTTCCGATAATAATGATATCGTAATGGTTAGTTGCAGACATTTGATTGTGCTATTGATAGCTGTGAAGTGTAGTGATAAGGGAGTACTAGAGATTCTCTCTGAATGAAGTACTTTAGCTTTATGAATAATCTAAATGTCGAAGATGAGCCGAGGATGATTTGAGACTGAGAAGTGAATTTAAGAATTCTGAGAGTTTACTGAGAAAGAGATGTATGCCAGTGAGTAACCCCAAGTCTCTACTTGAAGGATGGGTGACAGAAATAATTATCAATGCACCCAAGCAATTCGTATGGAACAGGCTTGTTGACTTTGAAGCCTACAAAGACTGGAATCCATTCGTTCGAGAGGCAAGTGCAGAGTTTAAAGTGGGTTCAAATATTCGTTTTTTAGAAGATTTACAGGAATTTGGTCAACATTGGATTACAGCTAAATTTATGTTGATTCAAGAACCTGATGAGTTTGTTTGGCAAGGAAATGTTTTCGCTGACTTCTTATTCAAAGTACGTCACGGCTTTAAGCTGGAGTCAATTGATGAAAAACAAACCCGTTTTATTCATAGTCATCGCCATACGGGTCTGCTGTTACTGTATTTAGATCGTCGCGGTGTTTTTCTACGGAGTAGAGAGGGATATATTCGGTACAATGAGGCACTTAAAAAGTTTTGTGAGGGGAGTTAATCTGAACGACACCATACTTGGAGGCGGTTGCTATAACTTTTTCGATGTCTGCGGAACTAATCGCAGGTGGCGGAGCAACCCCATCTGTGACGGGTACACCCACTTCTACAACAAACTTCTCAAACCCAGCAGGCGTAACCCAGGACAACAATTTCGCTGGTTTCGAGCCAATGTTTTTAAACCTGTGAAGCTGACCTTGAGGAGAGTGGAGAAAGCTGCCAGCAGTCGCTACAATTACCTGCTCGTCAAGCTGAAACTCTATCTCTCCCTCTTGAATGTAGAAAGCTTCGTCTTCGTGAGTGTGAGTGTGCGGTGGAATTTCGCTCTGCGGTTGCATCACAACTTCGCATAGAGCATAAGCATTACCCGTCTCTTCGCCAACTGCCTTATAGGTGTACAAGTCTCCTAGCATCCAATAGGATGAGCCTTGTCCTGGTTGCTGCAATAGTCCTTCTCGATTTACTGTCATGGTGATTTCCTCGCTTAGATATGACCAAAGAAGAAGGTAAAGGTGAGAACTGGATTGAGATGTGCGCCGGATTGCTTACCCCAAGGCGAGTAGACAATAGCGATCGCGTCCCTCAACACCCTCGCCGCCAGCATCAACCCAACTACTCCGCCAATAAATTGCGCCAGGAAGCCGGATGTTGTAGCAACGCTGTCACTACACTGGCTGAAACCATAAAGATAGCCAAACTCGCAGCTTCCATGAAATATTCAGGATAGTGGCGACGTAGAGTGTTCATGTTACTGCTCCTGATAGTTCCAAAGCAGTCCACCATCCACATAGAAGGTTGAGCCAGTTATATAGTCAGCATCCGATGACGCGAGGAAAGCAACGAGGGAAGAAACATCCTGCGGTTGACCCAGACGACCGAGGGGAATATTCTTCAGCAAGGCACCTAACTTTTCCGGGTCATTCAACAGCTTGGTGTTGATAGGAGTTGCGATCGCGCCTGGTGCAACGTTGTTAATCGTAATTCCCAGAGGCCCCAACTCAACAGCCAAATTACGGGTCAGCATTTTCATCCCACCTTTGCTGGCACAGTAAGCCGTGAAATTAGGAAATGGCAGTTCCTCATGCACCGAACTGATGTTAATAATTTTGCCAGTTCGCTTGGTTTCTATCAGGTGCTTGACCATTTCCTGCGTGGCAAAGAACACACCTTTTAGGTTGACGTTCATCACGGCATCATAATCAGCTTCTGTTACGTCCCAGAATGGAGCGTGCCGTTCAATCCCCGCATTATTCACGAGGATATCTAGCTTGCCAAAGTGGGTAATGCTCTCGTCAATCATCCGGCGTACATCGCTGACATTGCCCAAGTCGGCTTTGAGAACGTAACCCTGAGAATGGGGACACCCAGCCATGTGACACTTACCCCCAGCCCCCTCCACCTTAGCCAGAGTTTCCTCGGCTCCTTCTGGATGAGAGCGATAGTCAATCACAATATTGGCTCCCTCAGCAGCAAGGCGAACCGCAATGCCTTGACCAATTCCCTGACTGCTGCCAGTGACTAAAGCAACCTTACCTTCCAGCTTCATGAACGTTCTCCTTTGAAAATAACGACCTATGCACTCAAATGTTTTGAAAAAAGCTTGATACTCAACTCACAGCTATTCCTAACAATTACTTAAAACAATCTTGGGTCATTAATTAGGATTTATTTGAGCTTTAAAATGATTATTGATTGAAAAATTTGTTCGAGAATGAGGAGCGTCTAAGGAGTTAATTCAAGAAAGCTTATAGTTCAGCTAGAGCAATCTTAGGAATTTCTCAGTCTAATCTCATTGTTAATTTCTCTGATCAAAAATCACGCTAGCTGTTACTGTCGTGATAGCCTTCACTCTATACAGACGCAGATTTTATCTAGTAGAATGTCCCTAACGATTCACCCCAACACGGGTAATTTCACGCGAAGGTAAGCCTACTCCTACTCCTGTCTCAACTGAGTACTGTTTACCCCGCTAAAGCCAGCCGTGAGCCAAATTAAGGACGATGATCTAGAATTGCAGCGCCGCCAGTGGCAGCGAGAGCGGGAGGCGCTGGGACTTTTGTCCTCCCTTAGCTATCGCTCTGGCGAACTGAGTAGCTATTTGAAAGACATTGCTTGCGGAGTCAGCCAACTGGTCGAAATAGATTGGACGGTTGTGACCCTATGCCAAGACGGGTTTGAGACGATACTGGCAAGTAGCATCGACATGGATGAAGACGCTCCTCGTGTCTATGCACTGCACGGTCGATTAATCGGCACTGTTATCAAAATTGGACGCTCTCTGGCTGTTGACGATGCCGACGCTCACCCAGAATATGGCAGATGTGCAAAGGGTTATCGAGCTTATCTAGGGATACCGTTGCGGACTTCCCAAGGTGAAGTAATCGGCACAGTCTGCTCTTTTCATCGGCAGCCACGCGAATTTACAACAGAAGAAATTAAAATTGTGGAGCTGTTTGCTGAACGTGCTGCCACGGCAATTGACAACTATCATCTGTACCAGCAGCAGCGACAGTTTAATGAAGCTCTGGAGGCTGAGGTAGAAAAACGGACAGAGGAACTGCGGATAGCTCAAGCCAAGTTAGTAGAGCAGGAACGTCTGGCAGCCATTGGTGAATTTGCGGCCATGATTGTGCATGAGATTCGCAACCCTCTAACCACGATGATGATGGGGTTGAATTATTTTAAGAGGACTATTCTGTCCGAAGCAGCCCAAGAGCGATTATTGTTAGCTCTTAGCGAAGCGGGTCGTTTAGAACGCCTATTGCGTGAAATTTTGCTCTATGCCAAGCCTCAAGTGTTGCAGCTCTCAACCTTGGATGTGAATGAATTCATTCATGAGATGCTGATGCCAATCCGCGAGATGCCGGAAGCACTGGAGCGACAGATAGAATTCATTCCGGCATTAGCTACGGTGAAAATCCTAGGGGATAAGGATAAGCTCAAACAAGTGTTTATCAACATTGTCCGCAATGCCTGTGAGGCGATCGCACCTGGGTATATAGTCAGGTGGGGCGTAGAGATGGGTACTGTTCCAAATCGAGTTTTTATCAATGTCCACAATGGTGGCGACCCCATCCCTCCGGACGTTCTCTCCAAACTAACTGAGCCATTCTACTCTACGAAACCTTGTGGCACCGGGTTAGGGCTTGCCATTGTCAAACGCATCGTCAACGCTCATGGCGGGAAACTATCCATTCAGTCTGACCAATTGACAGGCACTACGGTGAGCGTCCAATTACCTGTAGATGCAGTAATTGATGAGCAGTACTCATCCTAGAAGAAATGCTTGATAATTTTGGTGGGAATGCCTACCCGCCTACCCATTAGACCTGTCCGCAATATAATCCGAAGTTAAAATACTCTCTAAGTTAGCGGGAAAAACGAGGCTATAAAAGTCTTGCTCAACAGCAACGGCACTTTTCCTGGGGAATATTGATAAGCTGTCAAACCTTTAACTTGCAATGACAGCTTCTCCTTTATGTTTAATTTTTCTGTTCCATCTAATGATTAGCTCTCCCTGATTGAGCAGTCGGTCTAGCAAGTCTTTGAGCTGCTCAACCGATTGAAAGAGTCGGTGAGCTATATCCTCTTTACAGGAATGCCAGACTAACTCAATCAGATTATAATCAGGGCTATATGTTGGAAGAAAATAGAGTTGGATATTCGGGAGATTTTGCTCAATATAACTGAGGATACCTTTTCAACGAGCACTGTTGAAGGATTTAACTGACTACATCAACCAAGTCCGAGCCAGTGTTGAATTACCGCCTTATCAAAAGAATTTCTTTGATGCCGTTGTATCCCCGTATCTCTCTTGAAGAGTATTAGACCTCTTGCTCTCATTCGATTTTCGCCCCCCTAGCCCCCAATAAAAAAAGGCTTCGTCCTCTGTCCTCTCCCCTCTTAGGGGAGAAAGAGAGGGGTGGGGGGAATAGAATTCAAAGGCCCCCAGAATTGGGGGATTTAGGGGGCTTTCCAGGATTTATGCAAGAGGTCTATTGATGAGCAGCGCTACAGGGAAGTGTTGCAGAATCTGTGCGATCGCAACCTCGCCACTTCCGGAAATCGTTTGCTCGGTGATGGCGTTTCGCCAACTCGATGCCGAACCTTGGGGTAGATGTAAGTGAGTATCTGCCCAAACCTGTTCGCCGAGAGGATATTCTCCAGGTTGAACTAGGGTTGAGAAGAAACGGGGGGCAATTGCAATTGCCATACTATCCCCAAAGCTTCTCGCAAACGCCACAATATGCTGCTTAAACTTCCCAGTTACTTCCAGAGGCAGGTAATTTCCTTTTTGAAATACTTGCACATTCTCTTTTCTCACCTGAAGAACCCGGTGAGCTAGGAACAACTTAATCCGACCATCTTCTTTAGAAGACAATAGCTCATCAACCAGCTTCAAGTTATCGGTTTGTGCTTTCTGCTTAATGTCCTTCAAGAACGACATTCGCTGCTCATAATCCACCGGACGACGGTTATCGGGGTCTACCATGCTCAAATCCCATAACTCCGTACCCTGATAGGTATCAGGCACACCGGGTGCTGTATATTTCAGCAAGGTTTGTGAGAGCGAGTTAAAGATTCCATACCCAGCTACCCACTTCTGGAACGGTAGAAACTCCTTCATGAATTCATTCGAGTCAGAAGGTTCTAACACTCTCTCCACAAAGGCCAGGAATTCCTCTTCATAAGCACTATCAGGACGTAACCAAGCCGTATGTAGCTTAGCTTCTCTTACCGACTTGAGCATGTAGTCTTTAATCCGCCCAGTAAACGAAGTATTTTCGCGTTCATCAAACGGATAAGAGCCCAATAAAGTCTGATAAAAAAAGTACTCATCATTAGGAACCGGAACAGCTTTCCCCCTCACCTCATTTTTCTTAGAACGATTAAGGTGAATCCAAGTGAGTAGCTGTTTTTCCCATTCATCTGGAATTTCTGAAAGCACATTCAATCTTGCTCGGACATCCTCACCTCTTTTCGTGTCATGGGTTGCCGTAGCATTCATCTTGTGAGGCCAAGCACTACTTTGTTGTTGATTTACCTGATGGAATTCGTCAATGGTGATGCCAAATTTTCCAGGATTTCCCCCTACTTCATTCAACGCTAGATGTCTGTTGTACACATAAAATAGTGTGTCCTCAATCCCTTTCGCCATCAGAGGGCCAGTTAACTGTTGGAACCTCATGATGAAGTGAAGCCTCAAACCTCTTTGTTCTTCTGTTAACCCTTCCTGCCAATCCAGCAAGAGCAATTTTTCGATAAAGTTCAGTTCGTTCAACAGGAGCGGAATCCGTCCTCTGGCTTCTTCGATCGCTTCCTTGATATAAGTGCGATCGTCTTCACTTAACCCATCCCCATTGACGTAGGTGCGATAAACGGGGAAAAGGCACAGTACCTCTGACAGGGTTCTTTTCAGACCGTTCATCGTAAAGTCAATTCCCACTCTGGATTGACCCGCAATTTTTTTCAGAATTTGAGCCAGATTATCGACATCGCCTGCTAAATTTTTCTCAACGATTAGTTTTTTCTTGTCAAAAAATAGCTGCTCGTAATCGTTTTGAGAGCTACTGAGCTTTGTGTAGATATCAGTAAAATGCTTCTCACTTTCAGTTTGGCAAAAAATCCCGTTGACGTAGTTCAAGAAATCATAGCCACTGGTTCCCTGAACAGGCCAAACATTAGGTAATTCTTCTTGCAATTCCAAAATCTTTTCAACAGTGATGTAAACATCTCCTGTTTTTTCCCGGAGTCGCTTCAGGTATTCCGTTGGGTCGTAAAGTCCATCAATGTGGTCGATTCGTAATCCAGTAACTTTTCCTTGTTCAACAAGCTGGCTTACAAAATCATGAGTTTTGTGAAAAACTTTGATTTCTTGTACCCTCATAGAAATGAGTTCATTGACGGTAAAAAATCTGCGATAATTAATTTCTTCCGCACCAACTTTCCAGAAAGAGAGACGGTAGAACTGGTCTTGTAGCAAAGTATCCAGAAGATGAAAACTATCTGGGTTGTCCTTTTCTCCATTAAAAAGCTTTACATTGCTATCAATAAATTCTTTAACCTCAGGATTTTGGGTGTAGAGTTCCCACAAAAGTACTTTAACAAAAGCGAGCTGGGCATATCGTTCCTTACCTTTGGTTTCGTTAGGTATGCTTTTTATCAGATAAAGAATACCCAGTAACTTCAGAAAATCTGGATTGCGCTTCCCCAGCTCTCTTCCTAACTGTCCCAAATTCTGACCTATGAACCGACCATAAGATTCGATTCGGACAGGTAACTTTAAAGCATAGTAATTGACGCTTAACCCACTCTCCTCATAGTTGAGCTGAATCTCGCCATTATGCAACGCTTCTCCATAAAAACTACCCATCATTGGGGCAAGCACTCGCCCTTTGATGTCTTCGTAGGTATGTTCCCATTCAATGTCGAAGTAGTCAGAAAAATCCGAATCTAGTCCATTTTCTAGAACATCCATGAGCCAAGCATTTTGGCTATGATAAGCCATATGGTTGGGAACAATATCCTGCACCCATCCCATGTCATAAGTCTTCAGTTCATGTACCAACGCTTCAAAATCTTCTGGTGTACCTAATTCTGGATTCAGTTGAGTGGGGTCGGTGACATCATAGCCGTGGGTACTGCCTGGTGTGGCTTTAAATATTGGTGAAGCGTAGAGATCTGAAATTCCTAAATCAGCTAGATAAGTAATAATATCTTTGGCGGCTTCAAACTTAAATTGTGACTGAAATTGAATCCGGTAAGTGGCTCTTGGAATTCGCATTATTTAAGAATTACTCCTCATGAAACCAAAATTAATTACAACAGTTGCAAAATAAATAAAGTCCCTTAAAGTTGGATGTATGAGCCAATATTTATTCACCAAGTGCTGTTACTGTACTTCATCAACCTCAAATCGGCTTTAGCACAAATCTTAGGTTGAATTTCTAAGCTTCTGAAAAGACTATGTGTTTTTTTTGTAAAGAGGCTGTATCCACAATAATATAATCAGTTAAATTTTCTCTTTTGGAGAAAAATAAAACATCTTTCTACGGGCAGAGAACCTTTCGATAAATAGCAAGTAAAAGTTTATTAATTGATATAGCTCAATACACTAATAACAGTTGTTTTATGTTGACTAAGTCCAGAGAATACGAGCTTGCCAGGGCTGTGCAATCTGTGCAACAAAAAGGGATGCTGCTCGTTCTACCCGTTCCGCTTCTAGTTAAAGGAAACCAACTATTCCTTGAGTCCCAGGCTTGCAACGGGTTGGAACAGTGGGCGGATAACTTTGAGTCAGTTATCGTCGCCGCCCCCGTATTGCCTGAAGCCTTAGCCATACAGGAAGACAGGAAAACGATGACTTGGCGAGACACAGCCACCTTAGCCAAACCCCATCGCTTTGAATTTGTGCCACTCCCTTGGGCTTATTCTCCCACCAAGTTTTTCTCGTGCTATCCTTCGGTACGAGCCTCTCTGGGGGAATTAATCTCACGCTGCCGTTATCTTCAATTTGCGATTGGCGGATTGTTTGGCGACTGGGCTGCGGTTGCCGCCTTGGAAGCTCACAAACAGGGTAGAGCCTATAGTATTCATACGGATCGCGTTGAACATGAGGTGATGTTGCGATCGCGACAGGGAGCAACACTCAAAACCCGACTGAAGTCGAGAATCCTCGCACCGCTCATCGCGAGCTACCACAAACAGATTATCAAGAATTGTTCCCTAGGTCTGTGGCATGGTCAAGATTGCTATTCAGCTTACAGCCCGTTTTGCAAGAACAGCCATTTGATTCACGACATCCACACAAAACCTTCAGATTGCATCGGCAAATTAAGGCTGTTGCAAAAGGCTCAGCGTGCTGAGAGCGATGAGACAATTCGCATTTGTTATGCCGGACGCATCGATCCGATGAAAGCGCCCTTAGACTGGGTAAAAGCTATAGCAAGGGCGAGGGATTTGGGTGTAAAGCTGCACGCCACTTGGATGGGTGATGGCCCTTTGAGGCAGGAAATGGAAGCAATGATTGCAGAGATGGGCTTAAGTTCTTTAATCGAACTGACGGGATTTGAGTCAGATCGGAAAAAGTTGTTAAAGAAAATCAGGGAATCTCACATGATGTTGTTTACTCATGTCACC
>NZ_DATNPA010000753.1:0-5405 GCF_036703385.1 Allocoleopsis sp.
TGGGATTGTTCTTACTCTTGAGTTTATGTGGATTGCCGTTGTTCCTAGACCAAGGTAGTACTTCGGTGGCCTGGACAATGGCAGTGGGGGGATGCGCGATCGCACTAATAACAGGCGCTTGGTTTTATCGCAAGCTAGGAGGACACACGGGCGACACTTACGGAGCGATCGTGGAATGGACAGAAGCTTTGTTCCTTTGCCTCCTGACGACCACTCTCACTTCTTAGTTAACAGGTCGTAGCCGCGCCACCTTCAGTTTAAACGCACCGCCACTCGTTCCCCCAAAAGCACGCACGCGAATAATGTACCGACCCGGCTGAGTAATCCGGGTGAATAACACTGAGTTCGTCGTACCGTCAGGCCCGTCATCATTTTCTCCCACGGTGGAACCATCTGCGGCTATCAGGGTGACAATCGTGTCAAAGCTTTCCGAAGAAAGGTCAATAGCCACTTGGTCACCTGCATTTAAGGCAATGCCGTAGTCGCGGGCAAAGCCACCCTGACCGCTAGGAATATCCTTGTCTGTGAGTGTATCCGAAATTTCGTTACTCGAAGGGATCGGAATCGGAGTATAAAACTGATTCTGCGCTCTCGCTGCCACCGTTGTTAAGCTTACTGCCAAGAATGTTGTAGGAACGAGTAGAGCGCAGCTAAACCGAGCGGCAAACGCCTTATTCATAAAAAATCCGTCATAAAAGCTAGAATGGCTCAATTATGGCACTCTCGTGCGAACCCAGAACAATAGGGTTGCTTCAGCCATGTCCTACAACGATACGTTGGGAATGCCTGGAAGCCTTAGCCTCTCCTTGAACGGCAGGCATACAAAAGCCCCGCGCAAAGGCAACGGAGCAACTGACAATGTTACAGCTGAGTATAGCTGCTAAATCAAAAATAGTTGCGTATCTCAAGGAGGAGAAAACAAATCTTAGAAATTGGCTAACCTAAAGCCTAACTTGAAAATGAGTTGAAGGTTGGAAGATTAGAAGGTTGAAGGTTAAGAATTTTCATGGCTTGGTTGAGGGCAATCGCCCCTGATATCTGTCTTGTGCCTACTTGCGATTGATCGCATTTCCCTTAGCTATTTTGCTGCCTTGGGTTGCTGTGGATTCAAAATCGTCCGTTCCCCATAACGCAGCAACTGTTCAAGGCTTGCTAGACGGTTATCCCACACCTGAACTTGATAGGGTTGTGTAGCCGCTTGGCTTTGCATCCATCTCTGAAATTGAGAGCGGAACGATACCAGGTAGGCTTTTGCCGACAACAAATTCTCCATTGATGGATCTTTTGCCAATTGATTGAGTAACGTTGAGAGAGTATCGGCTTGTTTTCCCCACTCGGAAAGCACGGGTTGTTGAAGCAAAATTTGATGATTGGCTAATAGAAAATTCCATTCCCGTTGCAGAGCAGCATAACGTTCTGCGGCTGCTTTTAAAGGCTGACGGTAAGGGATTGGAGACTGGGAGGTGAGGCTAATATTGTCCCCTGCCCCCTGAGTACGACGGAAGATACTCTGAAGATTCCCATCGAAATTTTCTACCGCAAACAGAGCGTATCCACTCGTTGGAGAATCCCGCAGCAATTGAGTTTGGTCAATGGCTACAACACTCGGCAAATTCAACAGCCGAATCGCGGGCAACGTCAAAGCTGAACTCAGGGTAGATTGCATCAGTACCGGCTGCGCTAGTTTTTGTAAGCCACTGGTATCTAAGGCGTAAGTCATCGGTACCACGAGGTCAATATTCCCTTGAATTGCCCAATCTTCCCAGTTTTGTTGCAATCTTTGTAGGCGTTCTGGACGGGGTAGGGGAAACACAGCCGCAGAGAGAATTACAGAAGGGCGTTGTTTGCGTAGGCGGGTTGACACCGTTGCTACAAAGCTGTCGATTTGCCGGATGCGAAAATCGATCCACTTTTGCCACAAATCACGATTAGTAGGGGAAACTTGAATCGGGTCAATACCCGTCAGTTCCTTAAACTGCTGACGTGCCGCCTTCCCATACCCATAGGTTTGATTAACCTTAAGGTCTTGAAAGGGGTAACGAATATAGTCGAGTTGAATGCCATCCACTTCATAGCGTGTGACAATCTCCTCCAACAACGCCAGCAGGTAACTTCGTACCTCTAGATTAGCGGGGTCGAGGAACGCCTTTTTCGTATTCGGATCGAACAGACGCCCCCGCTGATCAAACATGGCCCAGTCTGGATGGGCTGTGAGCAGGGGGCCCTGATAGTTGGTGGGTTGGTTCAAGATAACGTTGTGGCGCTGGTTCGCGGCTGCAAACATCCAAACCCAGGCGTGCAACTCCATCCCCCGTTGATGTGCTAACTTGACGGCGGCGGCTAGGGGATCCCATCCCTTCACCAAAGGGTTTTGCTCTGGCGCAACGCGACTGGGGTAAATGGGATAACTGGCATTGACCGTTTCAAAAAAGACGGTATTAAAACCTGCGGCGGCTAGTTGGTCAAAAATCTTGGCTAAATCCTGTTCTGATTTGGCACGGACAATGGTGCCCCGGTCTAACCAAATGGCCCGAATCTCTGGCTGGGCCAACTTGCGATCGCTGGGATAGTTATTCCAGAGAGTGCGTCGTGCTTGGAACCACTGCTGTCTCGCCCCATCATAGTCGTTTTTTGCGATCGCGTTGAGGAAGTTTTGCAGCCCCATCCTCGCCTCAATGAGTGCCCTTATGGCTGAGTCGGTTGCTACATTTTGGTCGGAACTTGCAGCATCCTCTGGCCTAGAATCTGCTTTGGCACTGGCGACGAGAAATTGCTCAATAGCTGCGCCTGTGGGTAAATTAACATTACTATTCGTGGCGTTGGCAGCCAGTAGGGCACTTTCAAACCGACCGATCAGATTTTTCAACTCCTGAGTCATGACGGTGATTTGTGCTGCGGTGAGCGGGCCTTTACTGTTGGGTAACGGTTGCGCAGGTACTACTCCAAAATCCGGGTCAACTTCAGCAACCTTGGTAGGAGTTGAGGTAATTTCTGTCCAATTTCCTTCATGATCACGACTTTTGACAACGCCCAGGTTCGCTGTTTCTGCCCAGGCGGGTAGTTGTAGTATCACAGAATAGATCAGAGTTGCGATCGCTATATTCGTGGCGGTGCCATTCGCCAAGCGTCTTTGCCAGCAAAAGGCGATCGCCCTGCCCATAAGAATTACCTTCAACGTCTTGCCACAATTTTAACTAGATACCTATATCACAAAAGCATCACTTTGTCAAATTGAAATCCCCAAAATGCCATCAAAGTTAATCAACTACTTCGTTCACGGGGAAACGGTCAAGTAGCTGAATAGCTCGAATCGAGTTGACCCTTAAAGAATTGGGCACAGTTGGCACATGGGGGATTTGCGAGAGGATATCCACCGTCCGACGTAAAATCCGCACAATATCCCCTTCATCTAAGCTGGCGTTGGCACATAGCTCAGTCCAAGAGAGACCTAAAGCCCATTGTTCTACAAGCCCCATTAATCCACCGACTATCTTATCGAGGAATTTATACTCCGGCCAAATCGGCAATACAATATTATACCGATACTGCAACTTCATCAGACTCTGCCGCGTCCCTTTTAAACTGACCAACGCCTCAATCACTTGTGGTGCTGGTGAATAGTTCGTCCAGCTATCGGGGCGAGGGGTTTCGGTCACCAGCGCACACATGGCAGCGGCGAGGTGGTGGGGGTCTAAGTGATCAAATTCCCCAGACATCAGCACCAGCCCTAGCCATAATTCGTTGTCTCCCCGAATTGCAGCGGTCGCTTTTCCTAGGGGAGTAGGTGTCACATTATCTAAGCAACCAAACGACCTTAGCACTTCAATCAGATTGAGAAATTCCTGCCAGTGGTGGGCTTGGTTTTCTCGGTACTCGGCTTGACGCTCATGAATTTCTTCTTGCAAGGCTACTCGGCGATTATGTCGCTTCAGCAGATTAGCGGGATTGCCCCAATACTGCAAAGGATGATTGTCTAACTGCTCTTTCACGGTCTGGACTACTCTGGCTTGAGCCAGTACTTCAGGAGCGACGACGGATAGGTCAGCAAACGCAGTCTGACTGGCAATGCTATTGTGGAGCTGCTGTGCGATCGCTTCTGTCTCCTGAGTCCCTCGCCTCACTTGACCCGGCCTCAGCATGAGTTCTTCTGGCGGCTGTAGAGATTCGACGCCTCGCATCTGAGTTTGCAGATACAAATCAACAACATCCGCCGTTGTTGCCACATACCACCGATTCTGGGCACTTAAACAGATGAAATTAGGCGACTGACCGCTCCCTTTTTGCTTCGCCACCAACACGGCTGGGACGGGAGAAGACACCTTAACATGTTTCCCCTTCAGACACAGAACCGTTCCGGGTACAACGTCTCGTAGCACCTGGACAATTTCATGAGTCCGCACCGCTTCCGCTTGAGTCTCCAGTAATTTCAAGATTCGCCGTTCTTCTTTCAAGCGCTCACTGAGTTTTTCATACTTTTCCAACTGTTTCAAATCGATGGGAGCCAGTTGAATATCTAGCTTAGTTAGTTCTGTCGTCAACTCCGTAATCGCCTGTTGCTGAGGTCTGAGGTAAAGTGTCGCCAGGTATTGGGCAAAGCTGCGTTCCACCAAATTCTTCGCCTCATTAATCGAGTGGGTTTGCAGCAAATTCAGCACCATGCCATAGGTAGGCGTAAACTGACTGACTAGAGGGTCAGCCCCCGTTGTCGCTAGGTAAGCCGCTTCCTTTGCTCCTTCAAACGGCGTCTGCAACGTCACGACATAGCCTATCGCATCCATTCCCCGCCGTCCGGCACGACCTGCCATCTGTAGGAATTCAGAAGCGGTTAGTAGTCGGTGCCCCCGGTCGGTACGCTTAGAAAGTGTTGAAATCACAGTGGTTCGGGCAGGCATATTAATCCCCGCTGCCAGGGTTTCTGTGGCAAACACGACCTTAATCAGACCCTGCTGGAATAGTTCCTCCACCAATCCCTTCCATGCGGGTAAAATTCCGGCGTGGTGGGCGGCAATTCCTCGATAAAGCGGTTCAACTTGTCCAGCGCGTCCTGCCTCAGGATTGCGCCTTAGAAATTCGTCAATTCTGACTTTCAGTTGGGCTGCTTCCCGTTCATTAACCAGAGACAAATCTCCCATTTCCTCCACCGCCTTATCACAGCCCCGACGGCTGAAGATAAAGTAAATGGCGGGTAACATATCCCGTGCAGCCAGTTGCTCTAGGATGTAGGTGATGGTGGGGCTTTCCGGGCGCGTCCCTCGTCCTTTGCCCGTCTTGTTTTTGGGTTTGAGGCGGGGGCTAATTCGGGTTTGAGTTTCATCAAGAAGGGGAAAAACACCCTTGGTGTTGCCGAAGTAGAATTGCAAGGGAACAGGGCGGAAGTCGGAGTAAATCAGCTCGGTTGCCCCGTG
>NZ_DATNPA010000754.1:0-4876 GCF_036703385.1 Allocoleopsis sp.
CTTCATCCTTTTATTCAAGCCCTTTCTAGGTCATCGCTGCCGCTTCGCGCGCTGCGGCGGCTTCGTCCGGATGGATGCCTAAACGAGTAAGATTGACGCGGCCTTTACTATCAATTTCTCGCACTTTGACCACGACTTCATCGCCGACAGCCACCTCATCTTCTACTCGACCAACTCGATAGTCGGCAAGTTGAGAAATGTGAATCATGCCTTCTTTCCCAGGCAGCAATTCTACAAAGGCACCAATGGGAATAATCCGCGTGACGCGACCGGCATAGACATCCCCTTCATTGAGTTTACGGGTCATGCCTTGAATGATGTTAATTGCCTTTTTCGCCTTTTCTCCGTCGATCGCAGAAACGGTAATCGTACCATCATCTTCGATATCCACCTTGGCACCCGTTTGTTCGGTAATGCCCTTGATCGTTTTGCCGCCAGGGCCAATAACCAGACCAATCAGTTCTGGATCGATTCTCATCGTCAGCAGGCGAGGCGCGAAAGGCGACAACTCCGTGCGGGGTGTATCAATCGTCGCCAGCATTTTCTCCAGGATATGCAATCGCGCCGGTCGGGCTTGCTGAATCGCGTCGGCGATCACCTCCATCGACAGACCGCTGATTTTCATGTCCATTTGCAACGCAGTGATACCCGTGTCGGTACCTGCGACTTTGAAGTCCATGTCACCCAAAAAGTCTTCAATGCCTTGAATGTCGGTGAGAATCCGAACTTCATCCCCTTCTTTAATCAGACCCATTGCCGCGCCACTCACCGGCTTGGTAATGGGCACACCAGCATCCATCAACGCCAGGGTAGACCCACAAACCGAACCCATCGAAGTCGAACCATTGGAGGAAAGCACTTCCGACACGACCCGGAGGACGTAAGGGAAGTCTTCTTGCGGTGGTAAGACAGGGACGATAGCGCGTTCAGCTAAAGCACCGTGACCGATTTCCCGGCGTCCTGGCGATCGCATCGGTTTAGTTTCCCCAACAGAATACGGCGGGAAATTGTAGTGATGCAGATAGCGTTTATCTTCTTCTGGATTAAGGTCATCTAGCTTTTGGGCATCACCAGGTGTTCCCAAGGTAGCTGTCGATAACACTTGGGTCAGCCCTCGGTTAAATAACGCACTTCCATGCACTCGCCGAGGTAATAAACCAACCTTACAAGAAACCGGTCGCACTTCATCGAGTTTCCGACCATCAACCCGAACACCGTCTTCCACAATCTGACGGCGCATCAGTTCTTTGGTAATCTCCTTGAAAATCTTGCCAACCGCTTTGTCATCTTCAGTCGCAGCGACTCGGATTGGGTCGTCTTCGGGTAATTCAGCGATCGCGGCTTTTACTGAATTTTCCTTGATTTCATCTAGAGCCGTATCTCGACCGTTTTTGTCGAGGTCAAATTGAGAGAGAATCCCTTTGATTTGAGTGGTCGTGCGATCGCGGATAAATTGCTCTAGTGTCGAGTCTCCCTTAGGCGGTTCTGCAATGGTCAACTCAATTCCTAAGGAGGCCATCAACTCCCGCTGGGCTGTAATTAAGTCCCGCACCGCTTCGTAACCAAAGTCGATCGCTTCAATAATATCCTGCTCCGGCAGTTGGTTCGCACCGGCTTCCACCATAATCACGCCATCTGGGGAACCCGCAACAATCAAATCCAGGTCTCCCGACTCGATTTCTTTGTAAGTTGGGTTAATGATAAAGTCATCCCCGACTAAACCGACTCGCACGGCGGCCATCGGCCCATAGAATGGAATCTTAGCTTGTAATACAGCGATCGACGCTCCAGTTACCGCCAAAACATCTGGCGGCACCTGTTCATCCATTGACAGGGTAGTTGCTACGATTTGAATATCATCTCGAAGCCAACTCGGGAATAAGGGACGTAGGGGGCGATCGATGAGACGGCTGATCAGCGTCACCTTTTCGGGTGGACGCCCTTCCCGCCGCAGGAAACCACCTGGAATTCGACCTGCTGCATAGAGGCGTTCCTCGTAGTCCACTAACAAGGGAAGAAAATCTATGCCTTCTCTGGCTTCAGCGCGTGTCGCTGTTACTAAAACAGCCGTGTCGCCCGACTGGATTAGCACGGAACCACCGGCTTGTGGGGCAAGTAGACCCACCTTCAGTCGAATATCCCGTCCGTCGAAGGATATTGACTTGTCTAACTCTACCATTCAGTACTTTGTCCTTCTCTCTATCATGTTCTTTTCTATGTTGCAATCGTAACACTTATGTACTAAGGCTGCCTGGGGATTATGATGACGGTTATTCAAGAGGTCAAAGCAATAGCTAACTTAAAAATGAGTGATTAGTTAAAAGAAATAAATTTAAGCGGTTAAGAGACAATTATTCGCATTTGATACATAACTCAAAATTCTTTAAGCATGGCGATTTTACAGGGCAGTTGGATATCTCGTGAAACGGGTGGGCATCTATTCATCTGGGGAGAGATTTGGCGTACAAAGGCGTCTTTAGGCTCTTCAACTTCTAAGGGTGCTTTATCTCATCCGTTTGCTATGACGCAGGCGGAATTAACGTCTTTTTTGCGCTTTCATCGTCTTTCTATCGACCAATTTGTAGAAACATCTGGAAATTCTCGCCAAGGTCGCCATCAGGAGATGCAACAGAGTAAGCCGGACAAATGGCAAACTCAAGTAATTACCTTACCGACTCAAACATCGTCCAAGGAAGGGGTATACCCCCTACTGTCTAGCAAAAGCTCATTAGAAGGTAAGGATGACCTGCCTCTAGAATGGCAACTCTGGGAAGTCGAAGGGTTTTGTCTTGAGCCAATGGAGGCTGTAAAGCTGCTGCAAGCACTGCCTCTGGGTTCTTTTCAAGCAGCAGACACGTATGTAGGAGGTTCGCTGCGTTTTTGGTCTCAGGTAACGCGGTGGAGTTTGGATTTGCTCAGCCGATGTAAGTTTTTACCGGGATTGTACCGACAACCGAACGGTAAGGTGGTTGCTCGTTGGCAACCCCTGATTGACAGTGCCATAGACCAAGCGCGTTTAGACAAGTTTACCCAACTCATGCCGTTTGCTTGTCGAGCTTATCAGACAGTGGAGACTGCAACAGAGGAAAACGGGACAACAGAAGCTGATACAAGTAGGCAAGAAGACAAGGGGAGTTCCAGCCAAATCTCCGCCTCTTCTCAACCCCCAACTACTAATCTAAAATCCAAAATCCAACATCTAAAATTCAGAGAGCCGCAAGAATTACTGCTGGGATTCTTGAGTAGTGTGATAGATGCTCAGGTGCGGAATTGGGTAGAAGCCCAGACTCTACCAGAGGCAGAATCTCCAGTACAGGAGTGGATGCGATCGCTCTGTTCAACTTCTGATACCCTTGAGGCACCCGCCGAAGCGACGGCGAGACTAGAAGCAGCTTTGCAAACCTGGACAACTCCGGTGCAACAGAACTTAGTCGTATCCACTTCCCAAAGCTTCAGACAAAATCTATGGCGCACTTGCTTTGCCCTCAAACCGCCAGCCTCAGAGGAAACTAACTGGCAGTTGGAGTATTGCTTGCAGGCGGTAGACAACCCAGACTTTTTGGTTGGTGCTAAAACAATATGGAGTCAGCCAGCCGAACGATTACAGTATCAAGGGCGAACCATTGAGCAGCCTCAGGAGACATTCCTCAGAGGTTTAGGGTTGGCTACCCGCCTCTATCCCCCCATCGAACTCAGCTTGCATCAACCCCGCCCAGAATCTTGTGAGCTGACACCAATCGAGGTTTATGAGTTCATTCGAGCGAGTGCTTGGCGGTTACAAGACAATGGATTAGGAATTGTCTTGCCACCCGGATTGGCACCGGGAGAAGGAGCCAAACGCCTGGGTATCAGTATTAGTGCAGAGGTGGCGCAATCGAAAAAGAAAGAGCGTTTGGGGTTGCAAAGCCTACTCAAGTTTAAGTGGGAACTTGCGATCGGGGATAAAACCATCTCCAAAAAAGAGTTTGATCGCTTAATGGCACAACAGTCTCCGCTTGTAGAAGTCGGTGGTGAGTGGATAGCCCTGCAACCCTCAGATGTGAAAGCGGCTCAAGCCATCTTTACCACCTCTCAAGAGCAGATGACACTGCGGGTGGAAGATGCGCTACGCCTCAGTACGGGTGATACCACCACCTTGGCAAAATTACCCGTCGTTAAATTTGAGGCATCCGGTGCCCTGCAAGAGTTGATTACCAATCTCACAGGTAATCAGACGGTTCAGCTAATTGAGACACCAAAAGGCTTTCATGGGACTTTACGACCTTACCAATTACGAGGTGTCAGTTGGCTAGCTTTCCTAGAACGTTGGGGTATGGGTGCTTGCCTCGCGGACGATATGGGACTGGGAAAAACGCCCCAGCTCATCGCTTTTCTGCTCCATCTACAAGAGCAAGGCGTGCTAGAGGAGCCAACCCTCGTGGTTTGCCCAACTTCGGTGTTAGGCAACTGGGAGCGGGAAGTTAAAAAATTTGGTTCCTCGTTGAAAGTTGTCGTTCATCACGGGGATAAACGACCTAAAGGGAAGGCATTTGCTAGGACAGTTAAGGATAAGCAATTGGTTATTACCAGCTATCCCCTGGTGTATCGAGATGCCGCAACCCTTGAGGAAGTTTCTTGGCAAGGCATTGTGTTGGATGAGGCGCAGAATATTAAAAATCCAGCCGCGAAGCAGTCGAAAGCGGTGCGGGAACTTAAAGCCGGATTTCACATTGCCTTAACGGGGACACCTGTAGAAAATCGGTTGTCGGAATTGTGGTCAATTTTAGATTTTCTCAATCCTGGATACTTGGGCAATCAGCAATTCTTTCAACGCCGATTTGCTATGCCGATTGAGAAGTTTGGGGATAGGGACTCGTTGCAAACGTTGCGATCGCTC
>NZ_DATNPA010000755.1:0-5389 GCF_036703385.1 Allocoleopsis sp.
CTCCAGTTTCCACTCCGTTCTGATAAGCATCAACCAGCTTTGGTATTGTTTTCCTAAGATGCACTTTCCAGTGCATGACGTGGGCACTAAATCCCGTTAATGCTTTAGCATTCCCTTTTTTTGTACTCAATCGTTCTGCCAAGCTAAGAGCCAATTTGCCAAATTTATAACCGAGTTCAATGTCTTGAACAGTTCCACATAGAACAAATCCGTAGGCAGCATAACTCAGTGGTGACCAGGTAGCATTGCCGTAGCTGATTGATAAATTTACCATTTTACACACAATCAGTATCATCAGTGCTGGTGACAGCATATGTGCAGCAGCTGCAACATTTGCCATGATATACATTGCTGAGCGCGGTTCTGGTGCGGTCATCTTTGGTAGATCAATTAAGTCTTCGATTTCTCGTCCAGATAGTAGGGAAAACGTTTCTTTTAATCCTCTTTGAACATTTAACTGGCTGGGATTTTCTATTAAGTTTACTTCTAGGAGCTTTAACACTTCCAGCCCAATTTTCAGTGCTGATTTCAGGTTGCCCTGTGACAAAAACGCTTGAATTTTGCTATCGTAAACCTGCACTTTATCGTTCACTGTCTTAGCATTGTTGAGTACCACTTCTACGAATTGTTCCATCTCATCAAAGCAACCATGCAAATACGCTGCTTCTGCTGCTTGAGAGTACAGTGCTAAGGTAAGGTCATACTCACTCAGCCAACTATCTGTATCTAGGAGTTTAAGCCCTGTAGTGAAATACTTAAGAGCCGCTTCATAAGCTGTTGCTGCCTTAGCTTTTTGACCTACAATTAAATTTAAGAAAGCAATTTCAATTCGTTCTGCTCGCTCGGTGATTAGCTCAATTCCCCGATCGAGATGATCGACGATTTCAAATAGCCTATCCGATCGCTTCTCTGGTAAAGTTTTTTTGAGTAAATTGCGACCGATTTGGAGATGAACGACTTGTTTGTGCAACTCATCAATTAAGGCATAAGCTGCTTGTTGTACGCGATCGTGCAAAAACTTATAGTCTTGAACTAACAAGTTTTCGTCTAATTCAGATATAGGTTGAATTAATCCAGCTTGGATAGCTGCTAGTAAATCTAGAGAAACTGCTTTAGGTGATTTTTTACAAGCGATCGCTAAAGTTTCTAAATTAAATTCAGAGCCGACACAAGCGGCTAAGCGAAGAATTTGTCGTATTTCTTCTGGCAGTTTCTTCAGCTTTAATAGCAGCAACTCCACCACATTATCAGCAATATATTGGGCTTCAATCGGGGCTATGTCCCACTGCCAGCTTAACTGTTTCGCATCAAATGTCAACAGATTTTCGCCATACAGCATTCGCAAAAATTCACCGACAAAGAAAGGGTTGCCCTCGGTTTTACGTAAGACTAATTGGGCTAGGGAACGCACGGTGTCAATATTGCGATGTAGCGTCTCGGCAATCAATTGACTCAACGCCTCCAGCGTTAAGGGTGCTAAGGTAATCTCCTGAAGCTCTGCCCCTTGTTTTTGCAGTTTCTCCAGCGTTAATATTAGTGGATGTGTTGGGTGCACTTCATTATCTCGATAGGCTCCAATCAAAAATAGATATTGGGCTTGCTCGTCGAGTAATATTAACTCGATTAACTTCAGCGTTGCGGAGTCGATCCACTGTAAATCGTCTAAGAAGATGACCAAGGGATGTTCTTTTGAACAAAACACCCGCACAAAATTTTGAAAGACTGAATTGAAGCGATTTTGAGCTTGGGTTGCTCCAACAGAGGGTACAGATGGCTGCTTGCCAATAATTAACTCAACTTCAGGGATGACATCAACGATCAGTTGTCCATTGCTTCCCAATGCATTAAGTAGACGCGATCGCCACTGTTGTACTTTCTCGTCTGGTTCCCCCAGTAGTTGTTGTACCAATTGTTGCAGGGCATGGGCGATCGCGCTGTAGGGAATATTACGCCCAAATTGGTCAAACTTACCCCAAATAAAATAGCCGTGCTTTGCCGTGATGGGTTTATAAAGTTCTTGCACCAATGCTGATTTGCCAATTCCAGCGTAACCAGAAACCAACATCATTTCGACGTTGAATTGAGCATTTTCTCGCTCTCCCCTTGCGGCTACTCTGTCAAATGCCGCTAATAATGCGCCAATTTCTGTTTCTCGTCCGTACAGTTTTTGGGGAATTTGAAATTGCTGGGAAATATCTTGAAAACCTAATTGGATGCGATCAATTTGACCAATTTCTGCTAATAGCTGGGCGCAGCATTCTAAATCCGCTTTGATGCCCCAAGCACTCTGATAGCGATCTTCCGCATTTTTCGCCATTAGTTTCAAAATTATGTCGGAAACAGGTTTTGGAATCTTTGAATTCAGTTCGTGCGGGGGAACAGGCGGTTTGGCAATATGGCAATGAACTAGTTCTAGGATGTCGCTGGTGGGAAACGGCAACTGTCCAGTCAAAAGTTCGTAAAATGTTGCGCCTAGCGAGTAAAAATCGCTGCGGTAGTCGAGCATCCGGTTCATACGCCCAGTTTGCTCTGGAGATAAGTAGGCAAGGGTTCCTTCTAGAAGATGAAGACTTTTAAATGTTGGATTGGTGCGGCTGAACCGAGTGGCAATACCAAAATCAATCATTTTGACAACGCCAGTATTTGGATTCAGGACGATGTTGCTAGGATTGATATCTTTATGAATGATGTTAGCAGCATGGATTCTGCCCAGAATCTCTGTAATGGCGATCGCCAGCCCAAGAAAATTCGATAAGGGCATGGGATAAAAGTCGGATCGCTGCTGCAAGCGTTCTAAAGACTCGCCGCCAAAGTCTTCTAAAAGGATGACGAGCGTGCGCTGATAGTCCTGCTGGCTGTATGCCTTAACTACGCCTTCGATGTTGAGGGAATGGGTAATTTCATATTCCTGCCTGTAGCGAGTTAATTCTTGGGGAGAGGGATAATCTTGCTTGAGGACTTTAGCGACAACTGCACAGTTATCTTGCTCTCTAATACCCCGATACACAAGAGTTGCCGAACTTTCATAGATTTTGCTTAAGATGGCAGCTCCAGGTAAGGTAATCATTCAACTCTCTCCCAATGAGCGTTATTAACAAATCTAATAACCCAAGTTGCTAGTTATTAATTCAAGCAATCGCTTTGTACAATAAAATCCCCTCCAGGTGTGAAAAACGGAGGGGAATATGCTTACTCGATGTCCCTGTGGTGGCAACCAGTCGAGCAAATCCACCCTCGTGCAGTCATCACTAATCCCTGAGCGGGGCGATCGCTCACTACACCGACTGCATGGGGGATGCCCACTGGAATGAAGAAGCGATCGCCCGTACTGTACTCAGCACAACCTTATTGATGGATTATTTCTGCCGAGCTGGTCTAGTATGATTCTTAATCAGAGGAGAGGAAACAAGGGCTGTGTGACTATACTTAGCTGTTAGGTCTCAAACCGCAATGCCAAATTTTCCGATAGTAGATACCCACCTGCATCTTTGGGATACTGAGCGATTCCACTATGCGTGGTTGCTGAATTTTCCGGCCATCAACCGTCCCTTTCTATTGCCCCATTTTAACGCCGCTTGTGCTACCGTTGCCGTGGATGCGATGGTGTTTGTTCAGTGTGACACGCATTTTTCTCAGGGTATGGATGAGACGCGCTGGGTGGCTTCCTTAGCGTCGGAAGATAAGCGTATCCAAGGCATTGTTGCCTTCGCTCCCTTGGAACAGGGTCATGAGGTTCGGTCTTATTTGGAACAGTTGTGTCGCATTCCTTTAGTAAAGGGAGCGCGGCGTCTGATTCAATCGGAAGATCTTGAATTCTGTCTTTGTCACGATTTTCTCCAGGGACTACAGCTGTTGCCGGAATTTGACTTGAGCTTTGATATATGCATTTACCATCCCCAGATGGCTAACATCATCAAGATGGTGCAGAAATGTCCTCAAGTGCGCTTTATGCTGGATCATTTTGGTAAACCAGATATCAAAAACCAGTTGTTAGAACCCTGGAAAAGTGAGATCGCAGAACTAGCGGCATTCCCTAATGTTTATTGCAAGGTATCAGGATTAGTGACGGAGGCGGATCATCAAAATTGGACTAAGGAGGATCTACAGCCTTACATTGCTCATGTAATCGAGTGTTTCGGTTGGGAGCGAGCCGTCTATGGGAGCGATTGGCCTGTGTCCAAACTCGCCACAGAGTATCCTGACTGGGTTGAAGCTTTGGAGTGGACGGTACAGGGATGCACCGAGTCGCAAAGGCGCAAGCTGTTCCGAGAAAATGCTTTACGTTTTTATCGGCTCGATACATCAACCCCTTCCAACTGAAAAATGAACAAGACGAAAAACAAAACCTCAACGATGCGAGCGCTCGTATTGTGCGACATTGGGAAGCTGGAATTGCGTGAGGTGCCATGCCCGGAACCCAGGCAGCACAAGAAGGGGACTATCTTGAAGAAGGTCGGTTAGTATTTTGGACAAATATCAGTACCAATACAGCCGAAACTATCAAAGCAAATGATATGAAATGTCCGTCATGAACCCCTTGCTTGGATATAAAAACATTCGGTAATTTGGCTCTCCCGGATGCTTGGGGAAAAATGTAGCAGATAATACAACTTTCCGGGGAGACGAAGGCTGAAAACCTTGATGCGTCTAGATGATTAGCTTGCGTTATCACCACAAGTACGAGAGAGCCAAAGGTTTTAAGGTTGATTCGACTTGTTGGAGAAATTTAGGCGTTTTAAGTTTCTGAATTTGTTTGATTATCATATGACAGAAGGATGGTAACTATAGAGCCATTCTTGAAATTCCTTCTCACCCATCCGGGGCGGTTTCATCATTTGAGGAATTGTAGTCTCGCTGTCTGGCTGGTAGGCACGTGCGCCTCGAATTGCACTGTGAATGTAGATTTCCTCTGTACGAGGGATGCGACGGTGTTCATAAGCACAGAGAGCTGTTTCAAGGCTAGGTGCATGAGCCAGACATTCTGCCAGTTCGTAAGCGTCCTCAAACGCCATGTTTCCTCCCTGTCCCAAGACGGGCACAACGGGATGAGCGGCATCGCCCAAGAGCGTTACTCTGCCTTTGCTCCAAGTTGGTAAGGGAGGTCGATCGCAAATCGGTCGCTCGACAATGTCATACTCTGGAGTTGCTTCGACGATGGCAGGCACAGGTTCTGCCCACTGTGCAACTATCTCCAGAACACGAGCCTTGGTATCTGCTGCTTGTTGACAAACAGCATCGTCTGCCCATAATGCACTGGCACTCCAAAAGGTGTAACCCTCACCCGCATCGATCAGCAAGAAATTTTTCCCATCGGGTGCCGTGATTAAGGTGTATGTGTGAGGAGACAATTGCTGGTGGGAATATTGAATGATGGCACGCCAGCACATTC
>NZ_DATNPA010000756.1:0-5434 GCF_036703385.1 Allocoleopsis sp.
TAAGCATTCCCACTTATCAAGTGAGGGTAGTTGAAGGTAGAGTGCAGGTATCTGTCTAAGTTGGTGAGATAATACGAGAAAAAGGGAGCGATCGCTGATAAACTGCAAGCATGACGATGCTGAAGTAAGGAGCGATCGCTCTATTCCATTCAATTCAGCTTTGATCGTTCAAAAACCTCTCAGGGTCAATTCCTGATTCTCGAAGTCGCTGCATCAAACACTCTAACTTAGATTCCGCTTGTTCAGCTCGCTGTCGTTCCTGTTCTGCCTGAGTAAGAATCCAATTACCTTGAGCGTCATACCAACGCAACCACAAACGCTCAATGCATTGATACTCTCCTTGCCATAAACCCAAGCCTAACTCTAACTCAGGCATCCATACTCTTGGTTCCTGTAACTCTAACTCTTGGTAACGTGCTCCGTCCTGTTTAAACGCTTGTAGCCGATTGGTATAACGACTAAAAACTACATAATAAGGAATGCGTAAAATCTGCTCGTAAACCTCCCATTTTCGCGGAGGTTTATTCTCACTCTGAGGCTCAATCGCTTGCCTATTGTCTACAACTTCCTCAGATTCAGGTGGCAACTTTTCCTGAGCAATTTCCCCTAAGTCTTCTTTTTCCGTCCCTGGAGAGAGCAATTCCACAACTACAAACGGATTGATTCCCTCTTGCCAAACCACGTAAGAAAGGCGCATATCGACATCATCATAAAGTCGAGGCACGCCTACAACGCCAAACCAATCCGGTCGCTTGTACCATTGAGCATGGCGCACGTCATAGTAAAGGTTCATGTCGCTGGCACTGAACACCCGCGAAGGCGGATAGTGTGGAGGACAGAACGCAAGGCTCAAGAATTGCGCTTGCAAGTCATGGAATTCATCGGGCAAACCGGGTTCCTCCAGATTTTCACTGGGAAGATCGTACATGGTGGGCAGCGTTTCTCTGGGCGATAAGGGCGGATTGGTTTGAGGAACGGGGTATTTGACCGGAAACATAGACTCTGAGGGAATGCTGGCTCTATGTTAACAGTACGCTGAGTCTGAAAAAGCCCAACTCTTTGCGACCGTTGTTGAGACTTGGCAGTAAACATTAACTTACGCCGAATAAGATTCATGGTTAAGGAGAGTGATCGCTCTTAAGTCGTGCCAGAAGCATCTCAAACCAAGCGAGGAATTGGAAACTGCAATTGTCAAAGGACAACTAATTGAAATTTATCGTTGCCGTAATCCTTATTACCGCCTTACACTTTATTCTTTCGCTGGCGATGTAATGCCGCGCTTAGTCAAGTGCTCTTCCAGCTTCCTCATGAATTCAAAATCCTCCTTAGGTAGAGGCTGACTTCCACTTACCGATGTGTTCTCACCTATAGAGGGCTTCTTCTCAAGGAAGGTGAACGCCTGCCGGAACTGATGCGGCCCTACCTCAATGGGCGCGTCAAAGTGGCAAGGAATAATCCGCTCAAAATACCACTTCGCCACCTTGTCCGCCCAGTCCAGTACGTCCCTCGGCGCTTGGTTGAAAATAAACGTCTGTAGAATCGGTGCCACAAACGGACGCCCACCCCCTCGCAGCGCATTGAATGACAGCTTCCAGTCAGTCTTCCATCGGAACGGAAACAAACCGAAATACGCCTTCCTCGATCGCTCCGGCGCTTTGAGGGCATCGCGAAATGCCTTCCCCAGTCCAATCGTCTCCAAGGTGCTAGGACGAAAGTACAACGCAAACAGCGATATGCGCTGCCATCCCTTGCGGCGATTCGCCTCAGTGTCTTCAACCACGTCAAATGCATTGTCTCTAGCGTGGAACAGCAAGGGGTAGGGGTCAAGTTGGACAATCTCTGGTGGCTTTTCTGGTACAGAAAGTACTGAATCTGTTACTAATAGAGTGCGCGATCGCTTATGCAATAATGCCACTTCTTCAAAAGAACCTCGTCCGAGATCAATACTCAGTACCTCGTAGTCAAACTCATCCCCAAACGGGGCATCACCGCTAGCCTCCGGGAGTACGTGAGTTCGTTTCATGGGGAAGCCAAGCCAAGCCAGCGGCAAATTCAGCGGGTAACTCCACTGGTTGGCAGTCACAAAAACCTGTGAAGCAGGAAACTGTCGGGCGAAGGGGCCAACGAAGACTTTGTGTTCTAAGCCAGAGGCGGTTGGCAGGATGATGTATTTCACGCCACCATGCTTCGCCTCCAACTCCTTAACCAGCCGGATACACTCTTGTGTCGGCGCGACTGGCGCGTAGACGAGAAGCCCCCCTTTTTCGAGCTTAACGACACTCATACGAATCGGTACGACGGTGTAGAGGATGCCCTGCAACTGGTCGAACGTCCAGATGGTGTCCTGAACGACTTCTTTGCGAAGGGTTCGCCGCTTACTGTAGGGGTAGAGTGGTACAGCCAGCCAGAACCGCCATGACCAGTCCCCAGGATTGATACTTGCACAATCCTGTTGCTCTTGTCCAAGCGACTGTGTTCTCAACATGTGCGCCTGGTGCGCTTTCTTAAGTGGTTCTGTCCACTCCACGACTCCCTCCCTAATTCCCTAAGCTCAACGCATGTTTTGATCTAATCGAAAGATGCTGGAGTTTAGCATTAAACTCTAGACTGAATGCTTTTGTCCGAACCTGGGAGCGTATTGCCAAGTGGTCAAAGTCGTCACGATCAACATTCTGTTTGAAATGGAAAAATGGGCGCAGCGACGCGAACTTTTGGTGGAGGGTTTGGTAGCTCAACAAGCAGATTTAATCGGACTACAGGAGGTGAAGCTTCCAGAAGACAACAGCGCTTGGCTAGCACAGCAGCTTAATATGCCTTACGTGCAGCTACTACCCTATCAACAAGACGATAGAGGTTTCCTCTTTTGCGGAGGGGCAATTCTCAGCCGTCATCCCTTCACGCGACAGGACACTCTGGACTTGCAAACTCAGGGACGAGTAGCGCAATATGTGCAGGTGGAAGTGGACGGTCAGCCATTGGTATTTTGCAACGGGCATTATTACTGGTATCCTGGCCCCAGCCCCGAACGGGTAAAGCAGGTGCAGTTGCTTCTTGAGTGGTTGGGTAAGTTACCACCCGATATGCCAATCGTGGCAGTCGGTGATTTTAACGGTATGCCTGAGACACACGCGATCGCACTGATGCGGGAGCAATTTACCTCAGCTTACGCAGCATACCACGGTCATGAGCCGGAATACACCTGTCCCACACCCTTAAAAAAACGACGCAGTTGGTACCGCAGGCTGGCCAAATATCTAGTCAACGTGTGGATGAACCGCACCTTACGACCTTGGCGCGGTACCCTGGACTACGTGTTTATCAACCAGCACCTGCGTGTACGTAATTGCCAACTCATTCTCACCGAATCGGCACCCAATGACCGTACTCTGTACCCCTCCGACCATTTTGGTATTGCTGCTGAACTTGAAGTAGTGAGATATTCATCTTGAGTGAAGAACAAAAGCTGATTGAAAAACTACAACGCATTGAAGCTTTGTTCGCGGGTGCAACGACAAAGGGGGAAAAGGTTGCTGCTGCCAACGCCTTAGAGCGTATCCGTGAAAAACTTCAAGACGTTCAAAAACTCGATCCACCAGTGGAATATAAATTCACTTTAACGGATATGTGGTCAAAGAAGCTGTTTTTGGCATTGTTGCGTCGCTACGGCATTGAGCCTTACCGCTATTACCGACAGAAGCATACTACTGTCATGGCTCGCGTTCCTGTCAGCTTTGTGAACGAAACTCTTTGGCCAGAATTCCAAGAACTGAATAAGGCTCTCCGTTCTTATCTGGATGAAGCAACCGATCGCGTAATTACTACTGGTATTTATGCCGACAGTTCCGAAGCTGAAATTAGACAGGAACTTCTCTCCGATTGAGATTTTGGACTGGTGAGCGATCGCTAAAGCTGCCGTTACAGATTTGATTTCAAGCGTTAACTCTAGAAAGCTAAAATCGTTAAGATACACTCATTATATCTACTCTTTCAATCATGATTATTTCGTTAGATCAAGAAACTAAGAAAATAGGCGTAAGTTTTAAATCTAAATAAATTTATAATCCTCCAATAGAAATATAGTGTTTTCATTTGAGATGTAAAATAACAACCCTTGACACATAAGGCTTTTAGCGCTTTTGCTGTTCACGAATCCTTTGAAAATACTATACTTCGACCTGCAAACAGCGTAATGGTAAAACCACATTCACTGCACATGATTTGGCCGTAAGACTCGCATTATCTGCAAATGAAATCACAAGAAACATAACAGATTGGGCGATCGCAAAGCTCAAGGTTTAACTAGCAGATAAGCTTTGCCTCGGAGCAGGAGCACCTCGTAACATACCTTCTGTACTTAGATCCTCATCTATCTCCTCCCAGTGAATACCGTAACCCCCACCGCTTACTTTCCACTGCGATCGCTGTTCAGGTGTAGCGTTAAGCAATCTTGGATACCAAACCAGAGGCACAGTAATCGTTCGACCATCCATCAAATCGACACTAATTGTCTCTTCAGTAAAGCGAACATCCTTAACTCTCTCGTCCGCTCGAATCGCCAAAATACCCATACCAAGCCTCCAATAGCCTTTCGCGATTTTCCTGTACCATCGACTGCAATTTGCGAAGCTCTTTGGCACTAAAACCAATGTTATTTGCCAAGCTAACTGATTCTAGCCAGAATTTAGCCGATGAATCATCGCGGTCAATATGTACATGCGGTGGCTCATTTGGTTCATGACTGTAGAAGTAGAAACGGTACGCACCTATCCTTAAAACTGTTGGCATATCTCAAGATTACATAAAAACCCCAGAATCTAATTGCATAATTATCGCCCCTCCTAGCCAGCAGAGTGTTACTGGAGCGCTCGCCTACGGCACCAGCAAAGCTGATCGCTCCTCACTCGACAGCCCAGTTCTAACAGGTTGTTACAATGGGTGGACTAGGAATTATTTCTAGGTTTTCAGTTGGCAGGTAGAGGAAAGCAGACTCATGACAATCACCGTGACTCTTAGCCCAGAAGCAGAGGCAAAACTCCTTGAGAAAGCTGCCAGACAGGGAGAAGATGTCGCAACTGTTGCCGCTGAACTGCTAGCTAGTGTACTGGAGTGGGAAGCACAAGACTACGAAGAAGCTGTAGAAGGCATCCAGCGTGGATTAGACGATTTTGAGGCGGGACGGTTCCGTTCTTTTGCAGAGTTTGCAGAAGAACAACGCTGTAAGTACAATCTCCCAACCAATTGATGAAATACCGCATTGCAATAAGGATAATTTCCCTCAATGCGATCTGCGAAGCGCAGCAGCGCTAGGCTAACGCCTCGCTTCGCTAACGCTATCGCTTCGTGAGACATGGTCAAAAAAGCGCATCTCCAACCTTACCTGACAAGCAGCGAACTGAAGTCCCGCTACTTCGGTTGCTCAGATCGAGTGGAATGA
>NZ_DATNPA010000757.1:0-3001 GCF_036703385.1 Allocoleopsis sp.
AGTTATTTGTCAATATTCGGCTTCATGTTTATAGGGAAAACCAGCTCAACGCGGCTCAGGTAAGCAGGTTTTACTCTGATTAGACCTCTTGCAAAAATACAAAGAACCCCTCCCCAACCCTCCCCTTGGGTTCGGGGAGGGAGCAAGATTTCAAGTGTTTCCCCCCAATATATCGGGGGGATTAAGGGAGGTAGATTCGACTTTTGCCAGAAGTCTATTGAAGGACACACATTTAAAACCTAACAGAAGGTAGTTAACGCCCGACGAAGGTGAGTGGTATTGTGCATGATGATCAAAGGGCGCATTTGAGAGTTGACATGCCAGAGATTCGGTTCAATAAATTTTACCGTTACAAAGACTTGACTCGCATTCTATACAGCTACGCGGAGGAATTTCCTCAGCTTGTCAGCATAGAAAGTATCGTTGACACTCTCCGCCCTAGAAGGGCGAAGATTCTTTCATCACGGGGAGCGCAACCGCTTTACCCGCGCTAACGCGCCGCTTCGCTAACAGAAAGCATCTTAACCGTGTGTCCCACGGCTGCGAGTCCTCTAATGAGAACTACTTGAGCGGCTGCAACATCTCTGTCTGTCGTGTAGCCGCAATGTTTGCACGAATGAATCCTTTCAAATAACTCTTTCTTGCCAGTTTCTACAAGGCAATTAGGACATATCTGGCTTGTCTTTTTGCTCTCAACTTTTAGGAAAAACACGCCCCGCTTGAAGCAACACTGCTCTAGCCAGTCTTCAAAAATGGCGACTTGGCTAGACGTGGGTTTAAGCTTGAACTCGTAGGTTAGGCTAAACAGTGTATTTCCTCCTCTATCTACTATATCTTAAAAAACGATGTGACGCTTCTTAAAACTGTCCTAGAAGGACGGGGTTTTAAACCCAATTTTTCGGTAAGAGCTACGAAGGCCGTGACATTTAGCTGATGACACTCACCGGCTTGGCGACGGGTGCGGCTCAAGAAAAGCCTGCTCTTTGGGTCATGGAATGGGTGGTATAGCAGTTGCCAAAGCAATTAGGACAAATCCAAACTCTGAAACCTTGACCCGTCAATATGCATCCCTTCTGCCTTCTGCCCTATGGCCTCTGCCTTTTGCTATACATGCGATCGCTGGCAGCACAGTCAAACTACTAGCCCGTCATGAGCGTGCTGGAGTTGTCCGTACTGAGGTAGTCTTAGCGTGATATCCAAAATTGTGCATTTTCCGCTAATGTAGATCGTTTAATTGGCTCATCCAGCTGATATATAAGGAAGGGAAGGAAACGCAAGAGGTAGATTTTATGCCCACACCAGGGAAATTAGAATTAACGATCAAAATCAACGAAATGCCAGCTGACGTTCGTACCGTCGAGAATGGTTGGAAGGAATTCGATCTCGACTGTGACGGTCAACTCATCCGGATTAAGGTAAAACCGAAAGTCTTTAAAAAACTTGAGCAGGCACAAGAAAGCTATCCCACGTGGGTAGCTGCTATTGCTGGCAAGATGGGTGAGCAGCTGGAAGGGGGATTTATGCTTGACCAGCCTAATATACAAGTCTTTGAGCGCAAGCCGAAGGAACCTAAACCCGAAGCAACAACCGCCTAAATTCATCGCAGCGTAAACAGGGGTACGGAATTCGCCTAGTCGATCAATGACTTTCTCGATTAACCACGTTGGGATTTCCGAACCCCCTGGAGTGCTGTACTCAGCTTCAACCTAGCGGGAGAGTTCATAAGTTACGCCTGACTTTCCGATTTCGCTTCAAGGAAAATGCTGTTGCTTCCAGTACCTTAGCAACTTGCTCATCACCCTCTTCCTCTGCTGCAATATTCGCCATCGCAGTCAAGATGTCCAGCCATCCAATGTCCTGGCGTTCTAATCTGGCGATTGCCCGTCTTAATCGATGTGTAATCGTCTGACAGTTAGGGTGAAGAGGAGCTGAGATAAAATTCAGGCTGGTTTTTTCAAAATTTGATGTTTGGTAAGTTTCTAGAGTTTGGGTCATTGGCTCTTTTAACCACGCGACGCTACCAAGTAGAGATTTTTTTATTCATAGAAAAAAGAACATCTCTCTCGCGATTGAGTTCCATTCCAATAATGTCTTTGCTTTCTGCCACGAGAGGCAGGCATCCGCAAAGAAATTATTACGTTTTGAGTGAATAACGAGGAGAGAGTGGCGCTGGATGCGATCGCCCTGTGATGAAGCGCCATCAATTAGGTATTCAATGAAGTCATTACTATATACCTAGAAATGTCTTAGCGGCTACTTAAAAAGATAAAGAAAGGTTTGTAGAAACAGTGAGGGTAGACTTTGGCTGTGAGGATAAGGCTTAATCTATATGTGCAAACTAAAAGAAGGCATTGAGCCAGAACTCTCAACCGAAAAAAATCCCAGGTGCAACACCTGGGATTCGTTAATTCTTATTTCTTTTCCTCCAATCGTCGCTGTAGCTGCTTCAGGGTTTGATAGAGTTCCGGCAGACGGCTGTAAACAGCCGCGACTTTGAGAAAGTGTTTGTGAGGTAGGGCGGGAATTCCACTGACGATCGCTCCGGGTTCTACATCATTATGAATACCGGCTTTGGCACTGGCGATCGCACCATCTCCAATTTTCGCCTGATTGGCAATTCCGGATTGCCCCGCGAGAATCACGCGATTCCCCACTTTAACGCCACCCGCCATCCCGGATTGTCCCGCCAAGGCACAGTTTTCGCCAATGTGGCAACCGTGACCGATTTGTACCAAATTGTCAATCTTTGTATTCCTACCCACTCGTGTTTCGCCAACGGCGGGACGGTCAATACTAGTATTGCAGCCCACTTCTACACCATCTTCAAGTACAGTACAGCCAGATTGGGGCATTTTGAACCAGCCTTCAGGGACAGGTACAAAACCAAACCCTTCCGCACCAATTACTGCACCACTATGGATGACACAATCGGCACCTAGGCGACTCCGTTCGTGGATGGTGCAGTTTGCGTGTAACACTGTGCGATCGCCAATTTGCGCCT